>JBAOHO010000027.1 GCA_037045355.1 Candidatus Nanopelagicales bacterium
CTCCCACGAGTTGCCGGCGACCTGGTAGGCCTGGCCCGGCGAGGACCCCGGCACACCCACTGCGCTGAAGGTGCCCGGCGTCAACGACGTCGCAGCGCCCCACCACCAGACCGGCTGGACGCCGATGGGCTTGAGCGCCTTGATGACCCCGTACGGCGCCTGGTCGTTGCCGAACTTCCCGAAGTTCGACGCGATCACGAGATCCTTCTCGTCGACTTTGTTGTCGGTGAAGTCCTTCTGCACGGCGGCGATGCACGGCGCAGCGGCCTTCTCCCCTGCGTCGTATCGGGTCTGGCCCACCACCTGCGGGCACGAGTAGTTCTTGACGTAAACCGGCTTGAGGGTGGAGCGGTTCAGAACGGCGACACTGAGCCAGGTCCCTGACTTCGTCTCGAAGAACTGCCCCTGGAACGTGCTGTCGGGGATGTCGGCGTTCGGGTCGTCGATCCGGATCCCCGGTAGACCGAACAACTCCCCGTTGGTGTCCAGGTACACCGCCGGCGACGGGCTCGTGTCCAGAGCGCCGGACTTCGCGGTGAGCACCCGCTCGTCGGTCACCGTCACGGTGTCCGTGGCATATGCCGCGGTCGAGAGGCCAGAGAACGCAATGGCCGCCGACACCGTGGCGATGATCAGTTTTCCTCCCATGGGTCGGGAGTCTAGGCGCGGTGGACTGGCGCGGGGAAGGGCTTTCCGGCGGACCCCGCACGGCCTCCAGCGCGGAGTGTCCCGCGGTGACCGATACTGACCCCCGAAACCGGTAACCGCACGACACTCAACAATGGCGAGTGAGCCTGGCACCGCAACTCTCCCGGTAGTCTCGCCGTGATGGACGAGTCCGCCACCCAGACCGCTCCCAGCCTGCGCCTGGCCGGCGTGGGTGTCGTCGCATTCAGTTCGATCGCCTGGTGGCCTGCCTTCACACTCGGCGCCTGGGGCACGGTGTTCTTCCCGCAACTGCTCAGCCTGTGGGCGGTGGCCACTGCGGCCTTCGTGCTCGTGATCGTCTCGGGCTCGGTTCGGCGGCACGTCGGCTGGTGGTCGTTGGCCCTGTTGACCCCGACGCTGTGGTTGGTCCTTGCGATCGAGTTCGTGCCGGGGTCCCGGCCTCCGATGGCGTGGTTCGGCACCGTGGTCACTCTCGTGGGGGCACCTGCGATGGTCGCCATCCTGATCCGCTTCGCCGCACCCGACCTCGCCGAGGACGCCACTTGGCGCGACCGCTGGGCGGTGATCGCAGCCGTGGCGGTGGTCGTCGCGGCCGCGTACGGCCTCGGCACCGTCCAGGAACACATCTTCACGTGCGGCGACTTCACGATCAGCGGCAACTCGCAGCCGCCGGGATGCACACCCGGCGAGCCTTCCCTGGACATCGCGCGTCGCTGAGGGATAATTCGCGGCTCGTGCTGCGCACCTGAGGATGATGCGCAATACTAGGGGCGCTCTGCTTTCGACTTCAGGGGACTCGTAATGATGAAGAAGTGGCTCGGTGTGCTGTCTTCGGTGGCGGTTCTTATCGGTGGCCTCACCATGACAACGGCGCAGCCTGCCGCCGCCGCCGCGAGCGTGACGCTCGACAAATCGGCGCCTGGGTCGGTGCTGCTCGGGGACCCGGTCCCCTACACCCTTACGGCGAGCAACCCTGCGGGCAACGACCCGCTCTACAACGTGAGTTTCTCCGATGTGTTGCCCGCGGGCTTCGAGTACGTGGGACCGACCACCCCCGCCTCGGCCGGTGAGCCGACAGTGACCCAGACCTCAAGCGGGCAGACCCTGCTCGTGTGGAACAACGTCACCGACCTGCAGGCAGCATCCTCATTCGCGCTGAAGTTCGAGGCCCAACTCAAAACTCCCGTGCCAACGACGATTGTCCCCGTCGACACCAACACTGCCTACGTCTCGGGATCGACCAACGAGCGCCTGCTGCCGAAGTTCACCACCAATGGCGTACCCATCGCCGATCCCGAGGTGGTTTCCGACACCGCCACAGCGGACACGAAGCGGGCACCGTTCGTCGTCGAGAAGAAGAACACCAACAGCCCCGAAGGCGAATTGCTGCGCGGGGTCCACGACCAGCGATCGACCTACACGCTCACGATCCGCAACAACAAACACGTGCCGACGAACAACGTCACGCTCACCGACTACCTGCCGGCGCAGTTGGAGTTCCTCGGCTGCGGCAACCAGGACAACTCCGCCGGACCGGAGTACCCGGGGTCCGGTCCGCTGGGTGATCCTGCTGTGAACCCGGACCCGTGCCCGAACCCAGTCAGCGTCGAGACCGTGGACAGCCCCCAGGACGTCCCTGGACTCGGTGACCTCACGGGCGTCTACACGGCCGTGACATGGAACGTCGGCAACCTCGCCGCCAATGAGGTCCAAGAGATCAAGTACGTCGCGGGCATCCCGCTCAACGCGAACACGATGACATGGAACCCAGGTCCGGCGCCCTCCGCAGGCAGCCTGGAACAGGGCTCCAATCTCGACAACAACAACGGCGCATCTACCCGGGAGTTGGGCGAGCAGTCGATCACCAACGAGGTCTCCGCCCAGGGCGCCTTCCAGGGAACCGCACCGTCCAACCCGGTGACGGTCACCGAGAAACACACGGTGACCATCGAGGACGTGCGGATGCAGAAGTCCGTGTCGCCCAGTGACTTCACCCCGGGCGGAATCGCCACCTTCACCATGGACATCCAAGCCAGCGAGTACATGGATGCGTCGAACATCGTCGTCACCGACACGCTGCCCAACGGCTACTGCCCGCTGGGTGCTACCGGCACCACCTCCTGGGCCGCCGAACCGTTGTGCACTGCGCAGGCGGCTGACCCCAAGCCCACTCCTGGGTTTGCGAGCGTGCCGACATGGGACAACGGCTCCAAGACCTACAACGTCGTGTTCCAGCCACTGGCCAGCATCATCGCCAACGGATCCGCAACCGTTACGCTGCCGGCCCGCATGCTCCCCAACTACCGTGACGGCGACGCGCTGGGCGCCCGCACCGTGGCAGGCGACGGTTTCACCAACACCGTGGAACTGACCGCCAAGACCAACGCGATCAAGGACTCCGACGACAACCCGGTCGAGCCGGGCGAAGAGACTGTCGGGGACACCTCGCAAGCAGAGCAAGGCACTCCTCTGCCCACGATCAGCAAGGAGATCAAGACGCGTGCCGCACCCCCGGATTTCCCGGGCGGCATGAAGTGCGACCCGACCGTCGCACCCCCCTACGTCTCCGACCCCGACCCGCTGCCCGCCTTCCGCAAGGGCGACGTCATCTGCTTCAAACTGCGGGTGGACTTCCCCAAGACCATTGACACGAAGAATGCGGTGGTCACCGACTTCCCGCCGGTCGGCACGGAGTTCGTCGTGCTTGACGAACCAGAGACGGGTAACAACACGTTCGCGGTCACCGGGAACAACAACGTGACCGTGACGCCCGACCTGACCGCAACCAAGTTCGTGCTCACCCTCGGCGACGGGGGCTTCGTGCCCAAGAACGGCGTGTTCGAGGCCACCTTCGCCGTGCGTGTTCTGGAACCCGGCACCGGGACCAAGCCGGAGATCACCGGCAACCTCATGAAGATGCGCACCGAGAACACCGCTGGTGTCGCGCAGTCCTACCGCGACCAGGCCGAGTACGACCTGCTTCCGCCGCCGAACCTGTCCATCGACAAAGGTGTCATCGCAACGGACAAGCCCAGTGCGACCTACCCGGCAGTGAGCCCTCTGCAGGACAACAAGCCCATCGAGCAGGGCGGAACCGCCACCTTCCAGATCAACATCGAGAATCAGCCGCAGACGCCAGGTTCGGACTACTCGGTGCGCGGTGTGCAGGTGTGGGACCGCTTGCCCGAGCAGTTGACGTGCTCGGCGGTGAACCTCGCCGCCCTGGCGTACATCAAGCCCGGTTCGAGCACCGAGTTGCCGCTGCCGGCAGGTATCGCCACCTGTGACGACGCGTCCGGCGGCAGCATCCTCAAGTGGGTCTTCCCGACTCCGGACCTGGCCGACGCCTACTCCATCGACGTGGACCAGACTCTGTCCCTGATCTACACCATGAAGGTCCCGGACGAGGCGGCAGCAGGCACGAATTACGCCAACACCGCCGGTGTGCGGCAGTTCGAGGCGTTCACGGACATTCCCGGGATCACGGCCACGTACATCCCCGCGGAGAACATCGATCCGACCCAGGATCCCAAGGCAGATTCGCCGCCTCTGAAGGACCCGTCCAACGTGTTCATCCCGGGTGCCGAGGTGGCCAAGGACGCCGAAACCTCTCTGACCGAGACCAACAACAACTTCAAGACCCAGGCCACCATCGGTGAGACGATCACCTACACGTACGAGGTGACCGTGCAGAAGGGAACCACGGTCTATCGAGGGGTGCTCTCGGACGCCCTGCCCACGGGCATCGACTTCGTGTCGCTGGTCAAGGCCGAGTTGGTGGGCTCGTCGACACCATTGCCTGACCTGGGCTTCACGATCGATGCGACGAACGGCACGCTGACCTTCCCCGTGAAGTGGATCAACGACACTTCCGGGGACCAGACGTTCCGTGTGACCGTGACGGCGAAAGTCGGCCAAGCGGCCGCAACCTGCGGCCAGGCCACGTGCACTCTGCCGACGCAAACCGTCGCGAACAACGTGAAGAGGACGAACACCGCGAAGTTCGAGAGCTTCACCGCCGAATCGGGCGGCACGAAGACCGAGACCACCACGCCGTACGACATGTTCGTCATGCAGCCGAGCCCGAGTATCACGAAGACGGCCAATCCGACTTCGGTGACCTCTACCGCGACGGACATCACGTACACGTTGCGCGCCTCCTCGTCGGGCACCCGCCCGCCGCTGCACGACGTGACCATCGTCGACTGCGTCCCGGACACCCTCACGGTCAAGACCGTCAACAACGGCGGAACGCTCGGGACAAACCCGAACTGCGACACGAGCGATAAGGTCTCGATCACGTGGACCTTCGACCCGCTAGTGCCGGGCACGCCCAAGGACGTCACCTACGTCGCGAACATCAAGCCCGGCTCGCCGGCCGACGTGAAGTTCAAGAACACGGTCGGTATGAGCGGCACCAGCATGCCCGGCGACGTGACAGGTGAGCGCACCTACCTCACGGGCGCGAATGCCGAGGTGTTCATCACAGGAGCGTCGATCGACAAGACCGTGACGCCCGCGGTGGCGACCATCGGCGAGACCGCGACCTACACGATCGACACCAAGTTGCCGGACGCCGCGTACCAGAACTTGGTGGTGCTCGATACACTCCCGCAGTACATCGACTACGCCGACGTCTCGGACATCGCGCTTACGTGCTTTACCACCGACAGCAGCTACCAGAACCCCGCTGCGTGCTCCACGGGCGTCACGGCCACGCTGCTCGGGCCTGACCCCGGGAGCCCCGGCGCCACGGGCCAGCAGATCGGCTGGTCGTTCGACGCTCTGCCGAACCAGGACAAGCACCGGATCATCCGGATCTCCTACAAGTCCCGCGTGAGCGATCTGCCGCAGAACGTGGCTGGGGCGACCCGGACGAACTCGGCCAGCGCAGGGTACGGCTACGCCACCAAGCCCGAGACGCTGGCTGCGGCACAGAACCCCCCGAAAACCATCGGATCTGACGGCGCGACCATCACGCTCACCGAGCCGAACCTGAAGATCGCGAAAATGGTCAACGGTGAGGACGCGATCACCGCCCTGCCGGACGACACCTTCGGCTACACGATCAACGTCACCAACCCGCAGCGCACCGGCGGCGTTCCCACCAGCACCGCCTATGCGGTGAAGGTGCGTGACTGCGTACCGGACGGCGTCGCAGTAGTGAATCCCGGCACCGGAACAGTGGGCACAGACAACACTTGCACGACCACTGACAAGGTTTCAGTCAGTTGGCCGACGATCACCTCCCTGGCGGTCGGTGACAGCCAGCAGTACACCTACACCGCCAAGCTCAAGGGCAACACGACGACCGCGCAGACCAACGTCGTGAGCGCGCTCGAGTGGACCAGCCTGACGCCCGATCCGAACAACCCCGACATCCGCACGTACGGGCCGATCACGGCCGACGCGGTAGTCACCCCCGTGCTGCCGGACGTGAAGATCGAGAAGTTCAACTCCGACGCAGTGGCGTACATCGCCCAGCCGTACACGTGGTCGATCGAGGTGACCAACCCCAGCACTCGCGATCCCGGGCCCACGGCCTACCAGGTGAAGGTGGACGATGTCCTGCCGCCGAACTGGACCTACAAGGCCGGCACGACTGTCATCACCTTCGATGGCAACCAGGTCTCGACAGACGATCCCACGGTGGACTCCAGCAACCCGCTGGCCGTCAAACTCGCCTGGGACACCAAGACCGACCTGCCGGTGAACAAGAAGATCGTCATCACCTTCCAGGCGACCCCAGGTGCCGACGTGGTGGACGACCCCGGTGTCGGCATCGACGTGACTCCGAAGGTTCCGCACATCAACACCGCCAACACCACGTGGAACCCCGGCGAACCGACTGACGGCTGGACCCCGGTGACGTCGGGCAACGTCACCGCGCAGACGGGGATCGCGTCGGCGGATCTGGAGTTGACCAAGTCCCACGTCACGTACTACACCCCGGCGCTGCAGGACGAGGACAATGTCATCCCGGGCACGCAGTTCAAGTGGAAGCTGCAGGTCAAGAACAACGGTCCGGACAATGCTGTCGGCCCGTACGTGGTCGTGGACACCCTGCCCGCAGGCAACACCTACGTCGGCTCCCAGGGAACCGACTGGACCTGCGAGCAGGATCAGGTGGACGCGCAGAAGATCACCTGCACGCACCCCAATGCCGGAACCGACGGGCTGGCCAAGGACGCCAGCCTGCCGGACCTTCTCCTGACGGTGTCGGTCGACATCGACGCGCCGCCGACGATGGAGAACACCGCCACGGTGACCGGCCAGACCTACGACCCGAACCCGGCGAACAACACCGGCAAGGACACGGTCACCCCGCTGCCCCCGAGCGTGCAGATCGAAAAGTTCAACTCCGACGACGTGGCGTACATCGACCAGCCGTACACGTGGCGCCTGGAGATCACCAACCCCAGCGAGAACGTTCCTGGACCCACCGCCTACCAGGTGAGCGCCAGCGACGTACTCCCGCCGAACTGGACCTACCAGGCCGGCAGCACGGTGATCACGCTGGACGGAACTGAGATCTCGACAGACGATCCCACGGTGGACTCCAGCAACCCGCTGGCCGTCAAACTCGCCTGGGACACCAAGACCGACCTGCCGGTGAACAAGAAGATCGTCATCACGTTCCAGGCGACCCCAGGTGCCGACGTCGTGGACGACCCCGGTGTCGGTATCGACGTGACCCCGAAGGTTCCGCACATCAACACCGCCAACACCTCCTGGTACCCCGGAACCCCCACCACCGAATGGCAACTGCAGACGTCGGGCAACGTCACCGCGCAGACCGCCATCGGACTCGCGGATCTGCAGATCGTGAAACTCCACCGCACCGACTACCCGAAGTCGTGGAACGTGGCCGACAACGAGGTCGTCCCGGGCACGGAGTTCGAGTGGGTTCTGCAGGTGTCCAACAACGGGCCCGACCCGAGCGTGGGCCAGTTCACCGTTGTGGACACCCTGCCCGATGGGGTGGAGTACCGCGGCTACAACGACGGTGCCGGATGGTCCTGCAACGCCGTGGGACAGTTCGTGACGTGCACCAACCCCGGACCGGTCGATGGGATTGCGAAGGGTGCGAGCCTTGAGGACCTGGTGCTGACGGTGTACGTGGATGAGGCCGCGACCGCCAACCAGCGCAACACCGCGACGGTGACCGGCAAGACCCTCGACCCGAACCCCGTGAACAACACCGCGACCGACGAGGTCACGTTGCGGCCACTGGCGGACCTGGCGATCGAGAAGAGCCGGACCCAGCCGTACGTGGTGGGCAACCAGGTGACGTACACGCTGGCGGTGACCAACCTGGGGCCGTCGGTGTCGGTGAAGGACATCACCGTGGTCGACACCCTGCCCACGGGCCTGTCGATCGCATCGATCGACGCCGGACCGTGGGAGTGCCAGCCCACCAGCGGCGAGACGGACACGTTGACCTGTGTGCTCAAGCAGGACCTCGCGCCGAATGAGCAGGCGCCGCTGATCAACGTCACCGTCGACGTCCTGGAGAGCCCCGGTGACGAGGCGGTCAACACCGCCGAGGTGACCGGTACGACTCCGGACCCCAACCCGGACAACAACACGGACACCGTGACGGATCCGGTGGTCAGCGACGTGCAACTCGAGATCGCGAAGAAGACCACCGGCGCGAACCCGGTGACGGCCGGTACTGCCACCGAATTCACCATCACCGTGTCGAACCTGGGCCCGGCGAAGGCGAAAAACGTCGTCGTGGTCGACCAGTTGGAAGCCGGGCTGCGGGCGACGTCGGCGACGGGCACCGGATGGACCTGCGACGTGGGGTCCGGCACAACGGTGACCTGCACGCGGGCCAACTTCCCGCTGTCGGCCTCACCGTCGGACATCGTGATCAAGGCCGACGTGGACAAGGCGGTACCTGGTGGCACCACGTTGAAGAATGTGGCGACCGTGACCACGACCTCGCCGCAGCCCGGTGGCAACCCGCCCCCGGCGACGTCCACCGTGGACGTGGTCGCGAAGTCCGACCTCGCGATCTCGAAGACCCACGACGGTGGGCCCTGGAAGATCGGCGGAACGGGGACGTGGAACGTGCGCGTGGTCAACAACGGGCCGTCCGACAACCCCGGGCCGATCACAGTGATCGACACGCTGCCGAACGGCAACGAGTTCCTGTCGGCCGCCGGGGACGGGTGGACGTGCACCGCCAGTGGCCGTACGGTCACCTGCGTGTACGCGGCCGGCCTGGTCGTGGGACAGTCGGCGGAGTTCTCGATCCGGGTGAACGTCGTGACCGGCGCGGCACCGTCGGTCGTGAACCCGGCCGAGGTGACGTCACCGATCCCGGACACCGATCCGTCGAACAACACAGCCACAGACGAGGTCCGGGTGCTGCGTTCGGCACAGACCGCGAACAAACTGCCTCCGAACCCGAAGGTCCTCCCGGCGAGCACCACCGAGCAGGGTCAGAAGATCCGCACTAAGGTGCGCTGCCGTCCGCTGAAGAGCTCTGCGGCAGGCGAGGCCAGCTTCTGCAACGTGCGCAAGAACAAGGAGGGTACCGTCCGCGTGACGGTCTTCGGCACCAGGCCGGTGCTGGTCATAGTGACCCAGTTCGCCAAGGGCACCAAGGACTACCGCCCATTCAAGCGGGTAAAGAAGTACCGCGTGCGCCCGTAAGGCCCGTCGGCCGAAGCACGCCAGCGCCGGTCCAGCCTGCGGTGACGGGCTGGACCGGCGCTGGCGCCTTTTGCGGCATTGACATTTGCTTGATCACTCAACTACATTGAGATGGTGCAGATCGCCTACGAGAACCGTCTTCCGACTCTGCTGCGCCGAGAAGCTGCGCGCACGGCCTGGCGGGAGGGTGATCCAGCACTACCGGCCCTGTACATCGGACACGGGGCGCCACCGTTGTTCGAGGATGCGCTGTGGATCGAGCAACTGTCACAATGGGCCGACGCCCTACCCGTTCCCAAGGGCATCCTCATCGTGTCCGCGCATTGGGAGGCCGCTCCCCTGAGTCTGAGCGCCGTCGCAACGCGCGAGGTTGTCTACGATTTCGGCGGGTTCCACCCGCGTTACTACCAGATGCGCTACGACACCCCGGCCGGCGAGGCGTTGGCCGGGGACGTGCTGTCCGCGCTACCCGACGGCTGGCCCGTTCACCAGCACGCCAGCCGTGGACTCGATCACGGAGCGTGGGTGCCCTTGAAGGTGATGTACCCCGGCGCGACGATCCCGGTCCTGCAACTGTCCCTGCCAAGCCAGAAGCCTGAGGATCTTCTGCGGCTCGGCCAGGCTCTGAAGTCGCTGCGAGAGCGCGGCATCCTTGTGATCGGGTCGGGGTTCATGACGCACGGTCTGCCGTTCCTGACCCCGGACATGTTCTACGGCAATGCCGTCCCAGGATGGTCCCGGGAGTTCGACCATTGGGCGGCGGACGCGCTCGCGCGCCGCGACCTCGACGAACTCGCAGGCTTTCGCGACAACGCGCCGGGGTTGCCTTACGCCCACCCGACGGTCGAGCACTTCACACCGCTGTTCGTGACGCTGGGGGCAGCAGACGGTCCCATCGAGACCCCGATCGAGGGATATGCCTTCGGGTTGTCCAAGCGCAGCCTGCAGGTGGCCTGAGGCGGAAATGCGGAATTCCGGCAACTCAGTGGTCGGAAATTCGCATCAGCCCAAGAGCGCCCGGATGTGCAGCGAGCGGACCACCGCGTCGACGAACCCCGGCATCTGCTCCTCGGGCGGCGGCGGGAACAACCCGTGACGCCAGTCGAGATGTAGGTCCGGTAGTCCCACGAGTCGGCTCGCGAGGTCGTACACGCCGAACGCAGCGCCGAGTCGCTCCCCCAGATGTTCGGCGAAGATCCGCTGCATCGCATCGGCGGCGATCGCGGCGTTGACGACCACCGCCGCATCCACCAGCGCCTTGCGGTAGCCCGGTCGCAGAATCACGTCCGCGCCGTAATGGCTGCGCAGGCCCACATCGGCACCGTGCACGGCAGGCACGATCGTGTCCACGATCCGTCGCAACGGAAGGTTCGCCGACAGCCCGAGGTAGGTGTTGGGGGCAACGTACGCGTCGACGGCGGCCTGGACGGCCCCGCAGCCCGTGTGGCCGACCACCGCGAGCAAGCGCACGCTCGGCAGGTGGGTGACCGCGTAGTCGATGCTCCCGACACAGTCGGAGCCGAGGATGTTGCCGGCCACCCGGACCGCGAACAGGTCGTTGGCCGACTGCGAGAAGACCAGTTCCAGCGGGACGCGGGCATCCGCACACCCGAGCACAACCGCCATCGGTTCCTGGGCAGGCGCCTCACCCGGGCGATCTCCCAGCCCGAGCTCCTCCGCGGTGATCGGAATGACGTACCGGTGGTCTCCTCGAGCCTGTCCCATCTCCGCGAACGCGGAGTTGCCCATGTGCAGCATGAGCATGGCGTCCTGCCCCGACGCCGGGACGCGCTCGACGGCCTCGGAGTCAGGATCGTACTGCCACGTGATCTCGATCAATGCGACACCAATTCGTTGACGGCTTCCTTGCGCCCGGGCAGCAACCGCCACGTGACGACGGCGCCGAAGATCAGCACACCCGCGCCGACCCACGTGGTCACCTGCAGGGCTTGGGTGAACGCTACATGGATCGCCTCGGTCAAGGACGCCGCGACATCTGCCGGGAGTTCGGCCATCGCCTGGAAACCCTCCCCAGGTGACTCCGCGGCGGCGACACCGACGTCCGGCGGAACCCCCACCGGGAGTGTCAGCGTCCCCTGGTAGACCGCGGTGAGCACGCTGCCCAGCAGGGCGATGCCCAGCGCGGTACCGAGTTCGTAGCCGGTCTCGGACACCCCCGACGCCGCACCGGCCCGGTCCTTCGGCGCGACGGCCAGCACGGTGTCCGACGCGATCGTCAACGCCACCCCGTCGCCGGCACCGATGAGGATCAGCGGCACGGCGAACACGAGGTATTCCTCGGAGTCGAGGACGAAGGCGATCGCCGCCATCCCCAGACCGATGGCGAGCAACCCGACGGCCGTCGCGGGACCCCGGCCGAAACGGCGCATGATGTTCCCGGCCAGCAGGGCCGCCACCAGCGCAGCCAGCGTGGCGGGCAGTTCGAACAGCCCCGCCTGCAGCGGTTCGAGCCCCTTGATGAACTGCAGGTACTGCGAGAAGAAGAACAGCGCGCCGGCCAGCCCGAACACCGACAGCAGCATGCCGAGAACCGCGCCTGTGAACGGACCGGAGGCGAACAGGCGCACATCCACCAACGGATGCTCAAGACGTCGTTGCCGCTGGATGAACCAGGTCAGCGCCACCGCGCCGATCAGGCCCGCAACCAGGTACTGCACCTCGAACCCACGGATCGCCATCTCCTTGATCGCGTAGACCAGGCCGAGGATCCCCACCATCGACAACGCGACCGACAGCCCGTCGAGTGGGCCGGGAGCCGGGTCGCGCGACTCCCGCAGGGTGGGCAACCCGATGATGAGCACCAACGCCATGATCGGCACATTCACGAGGAACACCGCGCCCCACCAGAAGTGCTGCAGCAGCGCGCCGCCGAACAACGGGCCGGCCGCAGCGCCCGCTGCCCCCATCGCGCTCCACACCCCGATCGCGAAGCTGCGCTCGGTGTCGTCGGTGAAGGTGGACCGCATCAGGGCGAGCGTCGAGGGCATCAACGTCGCCCCGGCCACGCCGAGCAGCGCACGGCTCAGGATGAGCATCTCCGCTGTGGCTGAGTACGCGGCGACGATGGAGATCAGCGCGAACAGGGTGCCGCCCACCATCAACAGCAACTTGCGGCCGAAGCGGTCGCCGAGGTTGCCCATGGTGATCAGCAGGCCGGCCAGCACGAAGGAGTAGATGTCTCCGATCCACAGCACCTGGGAGGCCGTGGGCTTGAGATCCGCCACGATGCTCGGGGTGGCCAGACTCAGGACCGTGCCATCGACGGCGACCAGGAAGACCGCGAGCGACATGGCCGACAGTGCCCACCAGCGCCGGGGGTCCTTGCGCGTCGCGTCCATCGGTGGCAAGGCTACGCGGGGCGATCCGCGGTTCGCTCAGTCCACGTTGTGAAGAAATGACACCTCACGTGCCACATCTTCACAACGAAACGCCCAGATCCGGATTCGTCACACTGGCGCGGACGGTCTTGCCCTTGCGGACGGTGAACTTGGTCTTGCTGCGCTCACAGGCGCCAGGTCGCACTGTCAACCGATACGTACCGACCGGAAGTTCCATCTTCTTGCCCGGCTTGACGGCGACCTTGTAGTCCTTGCGGACCACGCGGGCCAGGCACCCCTCGTCCACGGAGATCCGCGCGTAACCGGTGATCACGATGACCCCGGGCGCCGGCACAGGCACCGCCAACAGCCCTGCGGCGAGCACGACGGGTACGACCCTCTTCATGGCTGCCTCCGTCTCCAGGCTACGCCCGGGGACCGGGTGCGTGGCTAGGGTGATCTCCGTGCCGATGTTCGTCTTCGTGCTGGGTCTGCTGCTGTGGTTCGCGGCGACCTCATCGGTCATGCGGACACTGGTGGTCTCCCGTGGCAGTTCGGGCCTGAACCGACTCAAGAACGTCGCTCTTCTCGGCTGCTTCCGCGCCGTGGCACGGCGGACGAACTCGTATGCGGCGCGCGACCGGATCCTTACGTTCTACGCGCCCACGGCCATCGTTTCGTCCCTGCTGATGTGGCTGCTGATGTATTTCTTGGCGTACGGGATGATGATGTGGGCGTTCTCGCCGCTGAGTTTCCCCACCTCGCTTCGCGAGGCAGGATCGAGCCTTTTCACCTTGGGCTACGCCACCACGGAGCGGGCCAGCCTCACCGGCCTCGACTTCGTCGCTGCCGCCACGGGCCCCATCGTCATCGGTCTTCTCATCGGCTACTTGCCCACCTTCTATGCGGCCTACCAGAGTCGTGAGGCCGATGCCACCCTCCTGCTGGCACGCGGTGGCGAACCGAACTGGGCACCGGAGATGATCAGGCGCCATGCACTGGTCCGCAACGTGGACCGGCTCGACACCCTGTGGCCGGCGTGGGAGCGATGGGCTGCGGAGGTGGGCGAGAGCCACACGAACTTCCCTGTGTTGATCCAGATGCGTTCTGCACGGCCACACCGCAACTGGCTGATCTCCCTGTTGTGTGTGATGGACACCGCCGCGATCCACATGTCATTGAACCCCGAACAGCCGCAAGGGGCCATGCGTGTGGCGTTGCGGCAGGGAATCGTTTGCATGCAGGAGTTGTGCACCGTGCTGCGCATCCCCTACGACGCGGACCCCCTGCCTGACCGCCCCACCTCGGTCAGTCCGGACGACTTCCTGCAGGCCTGCGAGTACATGGCCAGCGGCGGCTACACCTGGCAGCGGGACCCGGCCGAGGCCTACCGCCACTTCCGGGGGTGGCGCGCCAATTACGAGGACCTGGCGTATGCCATCGCTCGTGAGATCGACGCGGTGCCTGCACCATGGAGCGGTCCGCGCACCCCGCCGCTGCCAGTGATCGCCGCCGATACTCAGCCCAATCGGAGCCCCGACCGGCCCGAGGGCACAGGGCGGGCGTGAGTTTCAGGCGCCGGCCTCGATCCGCTTGGCCAGCTCGGTGCGGACCATGGCGTCTCGTGCCTCGCCCAACGTGACGATCCCACGCTCGGCCAACTGCGGAATCATGCGCACCAGGACCTCCGCGGTGGCCAGTGCGTCGCCGAGTGCGGTGTGCCTGCCGAATACTTCGACGCCGTAGCGCTCACAGACGTAGTCCAGACCGTGCCGTGCTTCCGGATGGGTCTCTAGCACCGCCGACAGCAGCATGGTGTCCAGCGCCAGGGGCTCCAAGTGGATCCCCGCGGATTCCGCCGCGGGGCGCAGAAAGCCGAAGTCGAATCCTGTGTGGTGGGCGACCAGTACGGAATCGGCGGCGTACGTCGCGAACTGCGACACCACCTCGGCCGGACCCTCGGCGTCGACCACCATTTCGTCGGTGATCCCGTGGAAAGTCGTGGACAGTTCTGGGATGCGGATGCCCAGGGTTGATCAACGCGTCGAACGTATCGTCGGCGCGCACCACGCCACCATCGACGCGCACCGCCCCGATGGCCACGAGCCGATCCCCGGCGTCCACATGCAGACCGGTCGTCTCGCAGTCGACCACCGTGAAGACGATGTCGGCCAGCGGCGTCTGCAACCATTGCTCGCGGGTGGGCACAGGTCGGGAGGGCCGCGACAGGTCCACGCTCAGACCCGACCACCGGACCCTCGGCGTGCTCGGCCGCCGGGTTCCCGACCACCAGCACCATCGCCGGCTCGTCCGGGCCGGTCAGGCGCACCAGACGGATCGCCGTCTCGCCGACCACCGCGCGAGGCCGTTCGCCGGCCAACGCCCGGGTGAGGAGCGGCAGGAAGTCCTCGGCGTCAAAGACCCCAAGGATGCTCCGGCCGGCCGCCAGTGGGCGTCCTGCCACTGAGCGCCCGCCGTGCCGCGGGATTGACCAGCAGGACCCGGCCACGGTCGTCGACCACGCCCACTGGAACGTCGAGGCCCGAGAGCACCGCCATCAGTCCGTCGCGTTCGAGCCGCAGTTCGTCGTGGGCAGCGGCGAGCTGCTCCTGCAGCCTGGCCTCAGCACCCGCGTGACGTTCGGCCAGCGTGTTGATCGCGCGCTCGGTGGCCGTGT
>JBAOHO010000028.1 GCA_037045355.1 Candidatus Nanopelagicales bacterium
CGGTGTCCACCCACGACCAACCGTAGAAGAGCCGATACGGCACGCAAGGCCCTGTCAAGACATGCACGCAGGAGGGGCTGGTTGCGGGCCCACTGTCCGAGCGGAGCGACCTACTCGCAGGAGCGCTTCGATCGGCAACGCTGTGGAACCTGCCCGTCACCCTCATCTGCACCACGCCGCGAGGACGCTGCATGAGCGCACCATTACCCGGGGTACCCCTGGCGATCTAGAATGAACTGAGGGATGGGGGTCCCCATGAAACGATCGCGCAGTTGGAGCCGGAACCGGGGATTCGCCATCGCGGCGGTGGCGTCGACGGCGTTGGCGGGGGGGCTCTCCCAGGTCGTCGACAGCCGCCAGGCAGCAGCCGCCGACCCCCCGGCGGCCACCGGCGCCAGTCTCAACTTCCCCCGGGCGACGACCGTCGCCGGTAAGGTCCGCAAGCCGATAACCGGTCGGTTGAGCAAGGCGGGATACCGGGTTCTCGCCCTTTCGGCCGGCGGACGGGCGAGTTCCCTCGTGGTGAGGGGCAAGCAGTTCACCTTGCGCCCGCCGGCCGGCACCGTGACCTTGCACCTACAGGCCCCGAACGGCAGGTACGCCGGTCCGATCCTGATGGAACGCAACGGCAGAGAGGCGACCCTCGGGGTGCGCTCGGGCGTCGGACTCGGGAGGGTCAAGATCCGCCACGGGTACGCGACCCTGGAGCACAAACTTGCCAAGCAGTCAGTCGTCTCCGACTTCGGCGCTCGGGCGCACAATGGCGTCCCGATCGGGGCCGGACGGATCGGTCTGGTTCGGACGAAGTTGCCACGTAGGGGTGGGCCGGGTGACCGTGATCTTGATGGGATCGCGAACGTGTTCGACGTGGACGACGACGGCGACTTGGTGCTGGACGGATACGACCGGTCCACGAAGAGGAGTGTCGCCACGGCCTATGCCGCACCCGCAACGCAGGCCTCCGCCTTCCCGGACGGCAGCAGCCTGCACCTGGCCACCGGCCTGGGCTGGACCCCCTACGGATACGTCAACGCCGATGGCGGCTCCACGCCCGATCAACTCGACGCTGTCCTGCGCGACGGCGGCACACTCGCCGTCCAGTGGGATTCGATCGATCAAGATTCCGGTGAGTTGGACTGCGGAACCCTGGGCTACTGCTCGGCAGGGGGCACCGGGTTGTGGCGTGAGACAAACACACCACCCGACCCGGGCGACCAGCGCACCGGGCGCCCTGCGTTCCCGGACTGCTGCGACGGTGACGACGACGGCTTGGGGTCACTCATGCCCGATCAGCCGAGCGGAGGTCCGAACGGGGGTATGTTCCTCCTGCACGGAGCCACCGCGCAGGAGATCAGGGCCGACGATGTCCTGATCGCCCGGGGAACCAGCGACGGTGTGCCGGTCGAGTACCCCGCGTCGGTGGGCTTCGTCTTCGCCAGCGACCCGGTGATCGCCTCTTACGACGACGGCCAGGGCAACCGCGGCACTTTCTCGTATCCGGCGGCGCCCGAATGCCTCGAAGGAAGCGTCTACGGCGGGTCGGGTCCGTCGAAGCCCCAGTGCAGTCCCCGCGTGCACACGGACACGAACGGCGACCTGGTTCTTCGACTCGAGATCTGGCGCCCGCAGCGGATGCGGTTGCCGACGGAGCCGGGATCCACGAGGTGGATCGATGTCGGGAACTTGGCCTACGCGATCAGCCTGCCCGTCGGCGCGGGAGCCGGCGGGTATTGCCCGACGAGTACCTATACCGCCGAGCCGAGGTTGAGTCCGCTCACCACTGACATCAACCGCACTGTGCCCGCCGGCTCCGCTGTCGTCGATCGGAGCCCCGACGAGCCGGCGTCCCCAGCCAACACTCTCAGTGTCACGCTGAACCTCACCAGTTGCTATCGCGCGCTCGGGGCTGCGCCGACTGCCGCCCCATTGATCCAGATCTGGTCCTATGCACTGGGCAGCACCTACCCGGTGAGCGGACCGGCGTCGGACGCACACTCACAGCAGTCCTTCACAGTGGTGCCGTAGCCGCCAGCGCACGGAGAAGCACGACGAAGGCCGGGGATCGAAGTCCGGCCGTTAGGGTCCTGTGAGTGACCGATGCCGAGCCGAAGCGCCCCTGGCTGACGCGCAACGTCAAGGTGCTGTCGGCCGTTTCGCTGGCACAGGACGCCGCCAGCGAGATGATGTACCCGGTCCTTCCGATCCTCTTGACCACAGTGCTGGGTGCCCCCGCTGCGGTGGTGGGCGTGATCGAAGGGCTGGCCGAGGGCCTAGCTGCTCTTCTGAAGTACGTATCGGGACGCACGTCGGATCGTGTGGGTCGCAAGGCCGCCGTCGCGACAGGGTACGGCTTGGCAGCTGTCGGCAAAGTGGTGATCGCCGCGGCACTCGTATGGCCGGTGGTGTTGCTGGGGCGGTTGATCGACCGGACCGGCAAGGGAATCCGGGGCGCCCCACGAGACGCTCTTCTGGCCGAAGGCGTCCCGCATTCGGCAATGGGCCGGGTGTATGGATTCCATCGGGCCGCCGACACGTTGGGCGCGGTCATCGGGCCGCTGGTGGGCCTGGTGGTTCTTGCGGCGGCCGGCGGCAACATCCGTGTCGCATTGTGGGTGGCAGTGGTCCCGGCGGTCATCAGTGTGCTGCTGGTCGCGCTGGTGACCGAGGAACGGCGTCGAGCAACATCGGACCCCGTTGGCGCTGCTCCTGGGGAGCGACACCAAGCCACAGCGTCCGCTCTACCGCGGCGGGTACGGATCGTGGCAGGGCTGTTGGCGGTGATCGCCCTGGTGAACTTCCCAGATGCGCTGCTGCTGCTGCGCATGAACGAAGTCGGTTTCTCGACGATGGCCGTGGTTGCGACGTACGCGGCGTTCAACCTGTCCAACGCGGTGATCGCCTTTCCGGCCGGGATGCTGGCCGATCGGTGGCCGAAGGCTCGGGTCTATGCCATCGGCCTGGTCTGCTTCAGCGTCGGATACCTCGGACTGGGCCTGGTCGAATCGGGTTGGTCCGTTGTCGCGCTCCTGCTTGTTTATGGGGGCTTCGCCGGGATCACCGACGGGGTCGGCAAGGCGTGGATCTCCGGCCTGGCGCCCCCGGAGGTCCGCGGCCATGCCCAGGGACTCCTGCAAGGACTGTCCGGTGCCGCCATCCTGATCGCCGGGTTGTGGGCGGGCTTGGCGTGGGAATCGGGGAGCGGATCAGGCGCCGTCCCGCTCATGATCTCCGGGGTGGTCTCGGCGACTGCCGCCGTGGCGCTGTTCGCAGTCGGCGACAGGCTTGAACGAGGCAAGCAGCCATAGGCTGTCTTGCGACCGAAAGAGGAGATGCGATGTCACGAGTGGTCCACTTCGAGATCCAGGCCGATGACCTGGAACGTGCCAAGCAGTTCTACGCGGAAGTCTTCGGCTGGAAGTACCAGGACTTCGGCGCCTTCACCGGATCCCCGTACTGGGGCGTCGTCACCGGTCCGGACGACCAGATGGGCATCGACGGAGGTCTGCTCCAGCGCCCTGCCCCCGCCGCTGATCCGGGCCAAGGCGTGACGGCGTTCGTCTGCACCGTCGGGGTGGAGGACTTCGACGACACGGCGGCCAAGATCCTGGCGGCGGGTGGCCGAGTGGCACTTCCGAAGACCGCGCTGACGGGCATGGCGTGGCAGGGGTACTTCTTGGACACCGAAGGCAACACTTTCGGCGTGCATCAGCCGGACCCGCACGCCGCCTGACTGAGGCGCCGGTCGTCCGGTGGTTGGATTCACCGGGAGTCTGCCGCGCCAGTTACCGTGGAGCGGTGCCGAGCACAAGGCGGGAGAGAGAGCCACATGAGATCCCATGCACGAATCCTTCTGGTCGCGGGTGTCACCGCGTGCGTCGTCGGGACCGTGGCACCGTCCGCCGGCGCGGCGGACAAGCCCAAACTCGGACCCGATGCCGTGCCCATCACCGCGGACCACACGTATCTCCAGACCGCCGTCGCGCCTGACTACTGGGCCTACTCCCCCTACGACAAGCCGCAGTTCACCACGAGTGCGTGCTCGATCGCCAGCGTCACCATGGCGCTCAACGGGCTGCGGGGGTTGCCCAAGAAGGCCTCGGCCAAGATCCCCACGCAGCAAGCCGTTCTGCAGAAGGTCGGGGACACTGGGTGGTCGGCGCGAAGCTCCGAGGGCGGCGACGGGGTCACCTATAGGCAACTGCGCCGTTACACCCGCCAGGCGATGGACGCGTACGGCATGAAGAAAGCGACCATCACGTCGTTCCATCCCGAAAGGGCGGACACCGCCACCTTGTCGAAGACCCGCAGACTGCTGGAGCGAAACGAAGCCACCGCGGACAACGTCGCACTCGTCTACTTCAACCAAGGAGTGCTCACGGGCGACTGGAACGGACCGCATGTCTCGGTGGTCGGGGGTTACGACCCCGCCGCGGACCGAGTTCTGATCCTCGATGTGGATCAAGAGTGGTACATCCCCTACTGGTCCCCCGTGTCCGCCCTCGTGGACTCCTTCGTCAAGCCGGCGCCCAAGAATCAGGGGGTTCTGGCCGGGCAGACCGGTGGCCTCCTGCTGGTGACGAAGCACCCCTGACCCACTGCGTCA
>JBAOHO010000029.1 GCA_037045355.1 Candidatus Nanopelagicales bacterium
GACACCGAGAAAACCCTTGTAAATCAAGGGTTTTTCTCGTTTCTGGGGGCATTCATCGAACAGTCAGAATCGGGCGAGTGGAGTCACGAGTGGAGTCACGGCCGCACGATCGATGGCCCGCCCGGTAGTCGAACGGCCCGTGACCATCACCACCCACGCTCCGCTCGACTCCAGCAGCGGCACCCGGTCACACTGGGCAGGCATCTCCGGCTCGTCCCCCCGTTCGAGCCGGAGGTGCACTCATCTGTCGGCGGGTAGCGACAGCGGCCGACACCGGCCGACAGTCTCGGACCAAGGTCTTGACCCGCCCCGCTTGAGCCCCTCACGGTGGCGGCATGGACACACTCATGCACGACGATCTCGCCCGGCTCATCGACGTTCACGCGGGCCGGGTCCTGATCGCCGACGCGCTGTCGCTCCTGGCGCTGAGTCCCGGCGAGGCCCGCGACCTGGCGGCGATCATCTCCGAGGCGGCGGCGGCGGCCGAGGACCCGGACTACTGAGCGGCGGCCGTCCCGCTGTCGCTGGCGGTGGAGTCGGTGGGATTGCTTCGCGTACTCGGTACGCTAACCTTTCCGCCCCTCCCGAAGTTCTCCCCCGCTTCCGCCTGCCGTCGCCGGGCGTCCTCGGCGTACATCGCGATCGCGCGCGCGGCCTTCCCGCTGTCGCTGGCGGTGGAGTCGGTGGGGACCTTACCGTACTCGGTACGGTAAGGTCCTCGGTCGGCGCGACGCCCGCTAACTGCCGTCGCCGGGCGTCCTCGGCGTACATCGCGATCGCGCGCGCGGCCATGAGTGCGCGCTGCGAGGCGGTCAGGCACCACTACCGTTACTGAGTAACGCTGGGCAGTTGCTCCGGGCGGCCGAATCGGCGGCCGTCGAGTCGATGGGCGATGCCGCGATGGACGCCTACTACCGGCCTGGCCGTAGGTCACCGTGACTCGCGGCTCGACCGCCGCATCATCTCCACGCGCTGCGTCGGGAGTAACCCGCCCCTGATCCCGTGCGGGGCGGCAGCGGTGCGGGACTCGACCGTCAGGGCATCGCTCAGGCAGTCGCCGATGACGTCGCAGCGGGCACACAAGGACAGCGCTTCGGCGACGGCCCGCTTGGTCTGAATCGAGTAGAACGTGGCTTCGGTCTGCTCGTCGCTCATGCCGCGGCAGTGGGCGCGTTCCCACCAGCCGTGGGCCGGGTACGGCGGCACGGCGATCGTCATGCATCCACCAGACGCCGCAGGTGCTCAAGTTCGCCCGGCCCGGTCCACGATCGACCGCAGGCCGGGCACTCGAGGCCGAAGCAGTAGCGCTGCGCGCGCAGCATGACGGCGGCGTCCTCGCACTCGAGGTCCGGGCACGGCACGATCCCGGGGCGGGTGTCGGAACCGTCGAGCGCCCGCAGCAGTCCGCGTCGGGCGTGGCGCAGATCGAGGACGGCCTCGGGCCACAAGTAGCCGCGCCAACGGCCGAGGCGGTGCAGAAGCGCCGGCACATTCGATGGTCCGTCGTGGCGTAGTCCGTGGGCGATGGACACCTGGGCGACCAGGGCGCGCACCGCGGCCTCGGCGTCGAGTCGGGCGGCGAGCACGGACAGCGGTTGCGGCGGTTCGGACTGCTTCTGGGTGCGCGATCGCAACCCGGACATGTCGCCGATCGGGCGGCGGGGCAGCACTGACTCCGATTCGCTGCGAATCCACGCAGCAGCCAGGTGGTCGATCTCCTCGGCGATGTCGTGCAACGGGTCGTCCCTTCAGGTGAAGGTCCGGCGGTCCTCGGCCCCGGGGCTCTGCGCGGGGAGGATTCCGCGCCGCGTTCCTCCGCGAGGACCGCCGGACGTTCGTGGGGCTACCGGCGGCGGACCGCGGCAGCCAGTTTCATCGGTTCGCTGTCAGGGTCGGGTGCGGCCCGGCCTTGCAGCCGTCGCACGGCCAGAGCCAACTCCTCCGGGCTCGGTGCCCTGTCCTCGGTGTTGTCCTGATCGCGGTCGGGTTCGTCGTTCTCGCTCATGCGGGCACCTCCTGATCCTCGGTCGCCACTTCGGAGTTGACCGCAGTACAGTACGCCGCCAGCCAGTCGGGTTTGTCGTCTCCGGCCATGCGGGCGTTCGCCAGGTGCGTCGACGCCCTCGAGATCAGCGGACCGCTCAGGCCCAGGGTCGCCACCGTGTCATCGAGCAGTTGCTCGGCCGTGTCCATCGCCGCCACGGCCTGCCGGACCAGTGCCTCGGCCTGCCCGACCCGCTGGGCGGCCGCTTCCCGGGCCTGCGGTGAGGCGATCGCGCGATCGACCCGCACGGTCAAGGCGGCGACGCTTCGCTTGAGGGTCGAGTCGAGCCGGTTGGCGGCCAGCCTCAAGTCCCGCAACCTGGCGATGACGTCGGTCGGGAAGTGGGCGGCGTACTTCGGCTCGTCGAGCAGATGCAGCGACGTCACGCCCGCCTCGCTGGCCGCCTGGCCGTAGGCGGATCGCGCCTGCACGGTAGGCGTCCCGCGCGGTCAAGGCCGCGCCGAGCGCTTGGACCAACTCGGGGTCGGTGTTCCAGTGCTCGACACCGGCGAGGAATGTGATCCGCGCGGCGAAACTCTGCGATGGGTGCAGCCCGGTCAGGTCATCGACGGCGAGGGTCGCGGGGGGTCGTTTCGTTCTTGTGGTCATGGTTTCGTTCTTTCGTTCGTTCGGTTGGTCGGTTCGGTGGTCGGTTCGGTTCGGCTTACATCACGGCATCGCCCCCGGGTGGACGTCTGGTGGCCGCAGCCCACGGGCACGAGCACGAGCCAGCCCGGCGCGGCGTTGCCTACTCCGCATAGCCGCGCCCGCCCACTCGTGGGCGGTGGTCCACCAGTGGTTCCTCCGTCGATCCGGGTGCACCGGTGTCGTCGGCATCGAGGTGCACCGACCGCCGGGCGGATTCCGTGGCGAGCAGGGCATCGCACAGCAGTCGAAACTCCCGTGAGTGCTTGTCGCGGTGACTCGGTGACTTCGAGCGGTCCTGTGCCTCGTTCAGGACGTATCCGGCGGCGACCGCCAGGGACCAGTCGCTCGGTTGGTAGTGCGCCGCCTGCGGTGACGTCCGCAGCGACTGGACCCACGACCGCCCCGGGTCGGCCAGGTCGGCAGGCAGTCGCGGCAGGGGCGTGGGGCCGGGTGACGTCACGACGACGCGGCGCTGGCCGGATCGGTTCGGCTGGCGGGCTTTGCTGCCGGGCTTGGGGGTTGGGCTGGGCATCTTCGGGTGTTCCTTCCGGGTAGGTACTTGAACGGTTGAGGTCGGCGGCTTGCATCGACCCTTGTGGCCAGTGCGCGGTGGGGGGCGGGGGCTCGGCGGGCGGGGGTATCCCCCGCCCCTTCGGGGGGGCGAAGCGACGAACCGCGGGGCCTCGAGGTCGACCGCCGGGGCGGGTCGACGGCGAGGCCGAGGCGGCAGCCAGACCATGGTCTGCACGGCGTCCTCGAGGACCACGGGCAGCCATGTCCAGGCCGATGTCGGACGCCGAGGCGCATCGAGGAACCGTCGAGCCTCCGCGGCGTGGGTCGCACTGTCGTTCGGCGTCGATTCCCGCCCCGATCTCGAGGTGGTCGCGGGGCGGTGTCGGACCGTGGTGGTAGCAGTCCACCGGCAGTCCGCGGGCCGGGCAGCGGTCCTGAACCGTCGCCGAGGACGCACAGATACCGGCGCCGTGATCGGTCGCGGATCGTGATTCGTGTGCAAGGTGATGACCACCACCACCGTGCCGGTCGTGCTCGTGGTCGTGATCGTTCGCGGCGGCCGTGGTCGCGGTGTTCGCTTGGCTCGAGGTCCTCGAGTCGAGTCGCTCGACCGCCGCGGCCTCGCGGCCCGCTTCGACACAGATGCCCCGCGCGTGCCTCTGGTGGCGACGCAGGAGCGATCGGGAGCAGAGGCCGGGACCATCACCCCGGTCGGGCTCCCATCGCTCTCAGGGCGGTGCGGGAGGTCATGGCCGCCGTTTCCCTTGGCGGTGCCGTCTCCACGCCGGGTGTGAGGCTTCGACGGGGAACGTGGCCACGACCGCAGCGCAGTCCGAGCAGGGCGCGTGTTCCAGCCGGGAGAAACCGATCTGGCGGCCCCACGCGGCCTGACTGGCGCAGCGGTGGCACAAGCCGTCGCGCTTGTAGTGGTTCTTTGTGACGTCCCATGTGCGGGTCTCGGACATGGTTTCCGGCCTCTCGGCCTTGGGTTTGTTCCTCATCGTGGGTGTCTCCTGTCGTCGTCGGGAATGGCTCTCGGTCGCGAATCAGATGTGGGCCCTGGCTCGGGGGGTACCGGAACTACCCGGAAAGGCCCAGGGCGTTGCTCGTGGTCGTTGCGGGAGACCGCGACGGGGCATCTCATGGCGCCTCACCCGGCCCGGGCCAGACGTAGGCGCGGCGCACACGCGGGACCCCGCCGATCTCGTGGGACTTGTGCAGCAGTCCCGCGGCGACTCCGGCGTGGATCAAGTGGTCGGCCGTCTTGTCGGCCAGGCCGCACGCGGTCGGCGAGGATCTCGCGCAGTTCCACGGCGCTGATTCCGGGCTCGGCGTCGACCTGGCGCACGATCGTGTCCCAGGCGGCGGACAGGCGCGGGGCTCTCTTCGGGTCGCGCTCACCGGCGACGATCCGATCAGCCACGGTCCGCCGGGGGGCTCGGCCGCAGGTGGGGCAGCGGCGTGGTCATGAGCCGGCCTCGGTGGGGGCGATCACGGATTCGATCTGGACCGCTGCGCCGTCGATCATGCTGGCCGCGTACATCCCGGCCACTGACGCTCGGGGAGCAACGGCGCTGCACAGCCGGTCGCCGTTGAATACCAGCAGGGCTCCCGCTGCGGTGGTGGCGTGTCGATCCGGTCGGCGAACAGGTAGCAGTCCCGCCCGTCCGGCAGGACAGAGGTTCCAGCGACTGCCTCCGAAACGGGTCGCCAGGTCGCCACGGTCGATGGACCAAGGCATCGGGTCAGGTGTCGTCATGAGGGGTTCCTCTCGTGGTGGGGTGGCAGTGGTGAGACAGACGCCCGCGCGGATCGAGGCGGCGTGTCGGCGGTAGGTCACGACTCGCGTTCGGGTCGGGCCGGTGGCGAGGACGATCTCTCCAGTCCGGAGACCATTCGCCGGCGCAGCCGGTGCCCGCAGCCGTGGTGGCGTCCCAGGCACGAGCACACGCATTCGGTCCCCAGTGCCTCACGGCAGGCGGCGTGGCAGCGCTCGATGGTGCGGTGCTCGGTGATGACCACGACGCTGCCGTGGTCGCGTCCCAGGGCATCGACCACGGTCGGGAAGTGACGGCGGTGCATCGTCCAGTAGCGCCCGGTCCAAGCCAGGGCCGAGCGCTTCCACGATCAGGTCGCGCAAGCGGTTTCGGTTGCTCGCGGCGTAGGGCAGGCTCACCCGCAGGTCGCCGGTGACGGGTCGATAGACGGCGGCGGTCACGGTTGCCGCCGGTTGTCGTCGGCGTGCTCTGACGCAGCGGCGGGTCCACGGATCGAGCAGCGGCTCGACGAACGCCTCGCAGTCGCGGTGCTCGCATCGGCGCGTGACCACGACGTCGAGCGGATCGCGTGGTGAGCCGCCCGCGTTCCACAGCGGTGCCAGCCGATAGGCCAACGGCTCCCGCTCGCGCCTGAGAGCCGTCGAGCGGCTCCGGGCCTAGGCAATGACCCTCGGGTTGGCTCCTGTCGGTCGCTCCTAGGTCGTTGCGGGAGGGCGGGAAACGGCATCTGCGCGGTCATTGGCCGGCCTGCCCACTCGTCCCAGACCGCGGCCAGCTCCGCGCAGGACGCGGGCGAGGACCGCCATGGTGACGGTCCAGCGGGACGGGATCGGTCCGCAGCGACCAAGTGGATTCCGTCCCGCTGCCAGGACCGCTTCCGACGGCGATCGAGCAGCCCGGGCGGGGAAGTCCGGGCTCTGATCGCCCGGGTCCCACTTCGAATCGGTGGTCAGCGTGGATAGCTCACGCAAGCCTCGCCCGCGATCAGGCACAGGGCGGAGTCGTCGTCCAAGTCCACCGGACTTCAGATCGCGACATCCGCCGGGAACCGCCCCAGGGCGTCGAGTGCAGCATCTGCCGATCCGCCGTGGTCCTTGGCGAAGGTCTCGATCGAGGTCTGGACCTCCTCGGGGATTGCGCGCGGCGGTCCGACTACGGCTCTCGGGTCCCGCTCGATCAGGTCACAGCGAATCCCCGTGGCCAGATGGCGGCTGCGCGAGGCGGCCTGCGGGCGGTCCGGTTCTGGCCAGGTGGCGGCAGCGGTCCTCAAGTGGGCCACGGTTCGTCCGAGTGCTTCGGCCTCGGCCCACGCTTCGACCAGATCGGGCTCTTCCGCGTGCCAGCCGGTCCACGACAAGGCTTCGCGCAGCGTGGACTCGACGCGGGCGGGGATTCTTGGCGCAGCACTCCGCGCGTCAGCGCGGGAGTGCGGAGCGACAGTCGAGTCCGTCCGTCCTTCCGTCCGGACTGATTCCATTAGTGACACCCCGGGGTGACACATAGGTGGACACATAGGTGGACACTTCGCCGGTTTCGGACTCATCCGAAGTGACACCCCGGGGTGACACTTCGTCAGTATTGGAAGTGACACCCCGGGGTGACACTTTGCCAGAGTCCAACAGGCCCACTGCGCGGGCCAGGTCGGGCAGGACGCGGTACTTCGTGGCGCGATGTTGACGCCCTACGCGCTCGATCAGACCGAGGGCCTCAAGCGCGTACAGGGAACTCCACCACGCGGGTCCGCGAGCACCCCGACCTTCTCGGCGATGTAGCCCGATCCCTGCCAGATCAGACACTCCGAATCGACGTAGTTCGCCAGGTAGGACAGCACTGCCCATGCCCAGAACCGGGTCGCCGGGCGGCCGCCGCTAGACCGAGGCGGCATCTCGGCGGGGAGCATCGCCGCGCCACCGTTCAGGTACAGGGCGTCGAGCAGTGACGACGCGACGCGCGGCCGGCCGTGCGGCGGCGTGCTCATGAGACATCCAGCCACGGGAAGGTGATCGCCTTGATTCGCCCGCGACCCGCGTCGGGCCGTTCGGCGACCCGGCCAGCGGCCAGTGCAGCAGCGTGGACGTTGCGTACCGACCGGCGGTCGAGCCGCAGGCGGTCGGCGATCGCGCGCACGGATCCGCGGGATTCCTCGGTGTCCGGGTTCCAGAGGTAGGCGTGCTGCTCGGCGTATCGCAGCACGCGGTCCAGCCCAACTCGATGCGCCGCCAGGACGTCCGGATCGGGCATCGGAAACTCACCGGACAGCAGACGGTCCAGCGGCTCGGTCATCCCCGGGCCGGCCGTGCGGCGGTTCATGTGTGGTCCAGAGCATCGAGGCTTGCCCGTGCCACGCACGCCAGCAGCGCCGTCGCTTCCGGCAGGGTCACCTCCACGGGTGTCCTTGGGCCGCAGTCGACCCCGGTGTTCGGCCCCGAGTTGACCGTGGCCAGCAGCGTCCCCGCGGCCGAGTAGGCCGGCGCCCGCTGTCGGGCAGGTCTCCCGGCGTGGTCACGGTGAACAGCAGGGTCCGTGCCCCCGTGGGGCCGATGGCCCGAGGCTGTGGTGGCAGCCGCCGTGAGGGCCTCGAGGACACCGGCCACGTCGGCAAACAGGAACAGGCGGCGGGTGGTGGCGAGATCGAGCATGAGGGTGGGAGTGGCGAGAGTGACAGCCACCAGCCGATCGGTGAGGGCGGCGCTCATGCCGGCTCTCCCACGCCCGCGCACGCCTCGGCGAACTGGCGGACCCGGGTCAGGGCGTCGTCGCCGATGGTGCGGTTCGGCCAGGCTCGCGCGATCGCCAGGCCCACGGCGTGGACGTACTCGCGCAGTTCGGGGACGGTGCCGGCGTCAGCGGTGACCGTGGCGAACAGCCCCGCCACGGAATCTCTCGAGGTGATCCCGAGGACGTCCAGCAGTTGACCGGAGAGCGTGTCGCTCAGCGCCGCCGGATCACGGTTGGCCGGTGCGGTCGCGTTCCACGTCGACGGCGACGCCGAGCAGTTGTGGCCCGGCGATCTCGAGTCGTACGCGGTAGCCGGCTCGGCGGACGGCGAGTTGCATCTGCTCGATCTGCTGGGTGGCGACTTCGAGTTCCTCGCCGGGTGTCATCGAGCACCGGCCGTGGGGATGAGCGTGCCGTGGTTGCTCGGCGTCGCTTCGACGGATGCGGATGACGCCAGACCCACGCGGTAGGCCGGCCGGCAGGTCGCCGCGGGCGATCGCGCGGCGGATGGTCTTGGCGGACACGCGGCGCAGGGCGGCGACCTCGGCGATGGTGAGGTCAGGTTCCCCCCTCGAGGGGTTCTGCGGTGACGGGCGGGCGGGCATACTGGAAACGGCCTCTCTCATCGGAGTGGTATGCCGTCCGCTCCCGATCTCGCCAAAGACAGGGGGGCGGGCGGCGATTGCGTTCACAACATCGAGCCGGGAATCGTGGCGCGTCAAGTCACCCGGAGGGCGTCGCGAACCTCGAACTTCAGAGCACTAGTCGACGTTGAGTTTGCCTACCTGTCGTTATTGGGCCGCCGAGATCCCGACGAGATCCCTAATAGCCGATGGCAACAGTCGCCGAGGCTCCGGCTAGGTGTCCTAGCGCTGGCAACGTGGCGCGATCAGTCCGACTGAGACATCGGCCGCGATGCGGACGAATCAGGCCCCGGTCGCCATTCCCGACAGCGCCTCGGCGATCGCCCGATCCCGGTCAGCGGCGACGTGCTGATAACGCATGGCGGCTCCTGGCGTCGAGTGCCCCATCCGAGACATCAGTTCAGCCAACGTCGCTCCGGTCGCCGCGGCCAACGTGGCCGACGTGTGCCGCAGATCGTGGAACCGCAAGTCTGGCCGGCCGGCCTTCTCCCGGGCCGGGTGAATACCAGCCGTAGAACGTCGCCGGCGGCAGGATTTCCCGCCGCTGTCGGACGCGAACAGCAGAGCATCCGCGACCCCGGGCCACGTGGCGGTCAGGTGATCGCGCGATCAGGGGCACGACGTGCGGCGGGATCGTGACGTCGCGGATGCCGGCGGTCGACTTCGGGGTGTCCACGATCACCTCGCCGTCGGCGCGCACGACTCCACGACGGACCCGCAGGACGCCGGCGGCCAGGTCGACGTCACGGCGGCGCAGTTCGGTCACCTCGCCGAATCTCAGCCCGCACCACGCGGCCAGCCAGACCATGGCGGCCAGCCTGTCCGGCATCGCCTCGGCGATCGCGGTCACCTCGGGGATGGTGGCAACGGTGATGGTCTTGTCCCGCTTCGTACTGCCGGCTCCACGGATGCGACAGGGGTTCGCAGCGATCACGTCGTCATCGACAGCGGTGCCCAGAATCGTCCTGAGCAGCCCGTAGGCGTGGGCGCGCGTCGTGGGCCGGCCCGGGGCCAGGTCGGCGTGCCACGAGCGGATCATGGCCGGCGTGATCTGCTCGAGGGCGTAGGACCCGAACGCCGGTTCGATCCACTGCTCGATCAGGCGTCGGTAGTCACCACGGGTGCGCGGCTTCAGGTCTCGTTCCTCGAGCCAGCGCCAGGCATAGCCGGCCAGCGTCGCGTCGTCGTTCCCGCCGGCCGCCGGCCGCTGGGGGGCCGGCGCTCGCCACGATCCGCGGTCCACGGCTCGAGTCTGCTCACGTAGCCATTCCTCGGCGTCGATGCGGGTATCGAACGTGGTCGGTCCGGGGTAGACGTTGCCGTTAGGGCCGGGGAACTTCGCCTGCCAGCGCCGCGAGGGCAGTTGTCGAACGTGGCCGGTCCCGTTGGTCCGGCGTGAGCGGGTGCGTCGCTTCGCCATGGGTACAACTTTGCACGGCCCCCCGATTCCGTGCAAAGTTTGCGGGTATCAGGGGGGTCTCGTGTCCATCGGACGTCCAGCGTTTCCGGGGCATTTCACACTCAGACGGCCCTCTTCACGCCTGACGTGAGTCCGGTTCGAACCCAGTATCGACCACCCCGAAACCCCTTGGTTATCAAGGGGGTTTCTCTCACGCCGAAACAGAACCCGGCCACGTGCGGATCGACGCGGCGGTGGCGCATCTGGCAATGACGCCGGGTGAGGCCCGTGTACTGGACAGGTGCTCATCGTCGCGGCGGATGTGGTGCAGAAATCGGCGCAATAGCACAACACTCAAGCGCGTAGCGGTTTCAGGGACGAATCGCCCCGCAGGTCCTTGGTCGCCGGTGATCTCGCCGGTCTACACACCTACATGCGCGTTAAACCAAATGCTCTGGTGGGCATCGGCATCTGGGTCCTCTACGTGGTGATCATCACCGTTGTTTCGAAGATCAACGGGGTCCCTTACGACGAAATCGGGGACTCCACGTCGAACCTGCTGCGTGGGGCCGTGATTTCGCTGGCCATCGGCGGCCTGATCATCGCGGGGCTGTCGGCCTGGATGGGATGGTTCGGGGCGGCCATGCACGACCAGTACCGAATCCGGGCCTGGTGGATGCTGATCGCACCGGCCCTGGTCGTGGTGGCGATCGGCGGCAACCTCGTGTTCACGGACTGGGGCAACGTCGGTGCGGCGTTCCTCCTCGCGGCACTGGCCTTGGCTATTACCGTTGGTTTCGCCGAGGAGTTCGTCTGCCGAGGCATGCTGCTGGTCGGTCTGCGCGGGAGTTTCCAGGAGGTCGTGGCGTGGGCGCTGAGCTGCGTCCTTTTCGGTCTGATGCACGCGGCCAACATCCTCATGGGCGCGCCAGCGGCCGGAACCGTGGGCCAGATCGTCAGTTCGGCGCTGGCCGGCAGTACCTACTACCTGCTCCGCCGGTACTTCGGTTCGTTGATCCCCGCGATGATCCTGCACGGACTATTCGAGCTGTCCATCTTCGTGCAGTCCCACTCCGGCTCTGAGGGCACGCTCCTGGTCCTGCTCGACTGGCCCGCCGGCATCATCGCGACGATCGCGGCGCTGGTGGTCGCCCTGCGCACGGACAAGGGACCCAAGGAGTCCTACGCCAAGGGTGCCTCCGAGCTCGTGCCTGCGGCTGCCTAACTTCAGACGAGCGCTGGGCCTGTTCTCGACGGTCGGTTCTGAGCAGTCGTGGGGCTCACCGCCCGGCTGTGCAGCGGAGTCACTACCCCGTTGCTCGGAGTACTCAAGTGGTGGGAACTCGGCAGGTGGGGCCATGGCCACGGGCCCAGTTGCGCGCCCAGTCACCGCACAGGGCTCGGAGGGGTCCGTCGGTGGGCAGCCAGAAGCACGGCTCATCTCGCTCGGCAAGATGCCTGAGGCAAGACGTGCTCGCCATGACCGGACCGACGGCCAGGAGCCGCTCTTTGTTGGCGAGCCAGTAGGTGTCGGCGCTTGAGGAACATCGGTGCGAGAAGTCACGCTAGACAGGCCTCCAACTCTGAAGCTGCCCCGAACCGACAATTTGTTAGCCCTGGTGCAAGATCGCTTGGGGGTCAACGAGCCGACGTTGGTCCCGAGCCGCGTCTTGATCGACAACGGCAGGTTTCCAGGCGACCCAGCGGGTCTCTCTCATCTCAGGTGCGACTGGTTGGTTGCCCATCTGATGGCGGATGGCCGAGGAGGTCCCTGATCGGGATGGTGTCGCGCGTGAAGTGGTGTTCCACCCCCAGTTTGTCGGTCCAGATGTGACTGGGTTCCTCGATTTTGAGCGCCTGCACGTCGGCGGCTTGAACAACTCCGAGCAATTCGCTGTGGTGGCTGACCTGGGCGAGGGCGATGGCGCCGGTTCGCAGAGCGAAGACGATGGCGATGTCGTTGGTGTAGGTCCAGGTGGGTTGCCCGTAGCTGACCTGACGCACGGTTTCCTGCACGATTAGCACATCCCGTACTTCCTCGCCGGCGTGGAAGTAGTACCGGTGCCCGGACTCGGTGGTGGCGGCGAGGTCTGCGGCTCCTTGGTCGACGCGTAGACGCGAGTAGGAATCCTGTTCACCTTCGAAGTCCAGCTCGTCGACCTCCCCGCTGATGGTCAGTTCCGATTCCTCGGTTGCCACGATCAACGAGACGTCCGTCATCCAGTTGCTCACGTGTGGGCCTCCGAGGTACCGCCAGCGTTGCCCGCGCAGGTCCGCTAGCCGCGTGAGGGACTCGTGGTCGAGGTTCTGGGTCACGGTGATCGTCATGGTCAGCCCTTTCTGAAGTGGATGCGGTAGCGGGGCGGGAAACCGTGTCCGGAGGTCCTGATGTCGATGTCGACGGCTGGGTTGTCCGCACCGCTCTTGGTCGCTGATGAGGTCATGGGTCGCCAAACGACGTGCGACCGGTCGGAGAACTCGCCGATCCAGCCGGGGCCGTACTTGGTCTGGATCTGCCGGATGGTGGCTCCTTGACTCAGGGCGGTCCAGAACTCCTCGGCGGTGTGAAGAGGGGTATCGCTGCGCACCTCTGAGATCCGGTCGCTGATTCTGGTGCCGAAACGCTTCTCCTTGTCGAGCGGATATGTGCGCGAGAGCTGGTGGATGTTGTTCTTGAGGACTTGGAACGATGCTGGCGATCCGTTGTAGCCGCCACCGCTTTGTGACCCCATGTCAGGCCGCATTCTTCTTGGCGCGGGTCCGGTCGGGGAGGAGATGAACGATGTCGGTGCGACTGGCGAGGTGGCGGATCAAGTCGTGGTCGACGGTTCCGTGGACGAACAGCACCGTTGGTGCCAGACGTTCGACCATTTCGTGCAGGCCCAGCAGGAATCCTTGGCGCAGTTGTCGGTCGCGCCAGCATCCGTGGTTGGACACGCTGACGGCGGAGCCGATGTCGATGCCGTCGAAGCAGTAGTCGAAGTCGCGTTGGTCGCACCATCGGATGTTTGGGATGACCCGCAGGCCGCGGGTCTGGTAGTACGCGCCGACCGCTCGGCCCATGCGAATCGCCAGAACGCGGAGGTCTGGTGGGTCTTGTGCCCGGACGGAGAAGTCGGGCGGGATGACGCCCCAGAACCCCGCGAAGCGGTCGGGGAATGGCCGGGGGTTGACCATCTGGCTGCGTAGCTTGCGGTCTTGGACGTATCCGTGCAGCACGGTGCCGGGTGGATCCGTGGCTTGGCCCCGTTTGTCGTAGGCGGTCGAGTTGCTCGGCAGGGCTGCGTATGTCGGGGCAGCGATCTTCGGGATCTGCCAGCGACCGACCACTGGAACGCCGTATGGAAACCAGTCGGGCGGTCCGTCGATGACATGGCGCACGGCGGCGTCCCAAACCGCCGTTGTGTGGGCGCTGCCCGGGTGATCGGGGTCTAGCATGAGAATTCCTTCCGGGTCTTCGAATGAGGTCTGAAGGTTGTGTCTGCAGGCGGTTGCAGCCGCCAACGACGCCACTTTGGGTGGGCGCAGCGCGCCCACCCAAAGTTGTCATGGCCAGGCCATCAGGGCCTCCTCGGCGGTGGGGAGGGCCCGTCCCAGAACGGATGACCACTCAAGGATCTTTCGGTGCTGGAGATGTCCGACGACGACCGCGGGGGCCACCGCGTGCGCGGCGGCCAGCTCCGCTATCGCTTGTTTGGTGAGTGACCCACTCACTGTGATGCCTTCGGGGAAGACCCAAGATGAGGCCAGGTCATTCATCTGCTCCTCGACCCCGAGATCTCCGATGACCCGTTCCTCGGTTCCCTCGTGGACCCTAGGAGTTTGCTTCCAGTGGCCGCTGACGACGTGGGCGCATTCGTGGAGCAAGGCGAACAGGACCTTGTCCAACCGCTTGCCGCGACCCGATACGGCGATCATCGGGTGGCCGTCCAGGTTCAGAGAGACACCGTCGATGCGTCCGCCGGGCAGGGGTTTGACGTGGACCAGGGCCACACCCGTGGCCGCGAACATGGCCGGCAGGTCGACCAAGTCCTCGGGTGTAGTGATCGTCCGTGGGAGTCCCCGCACCAACGTGGTGAACTGCTGCTCGTCATACCTGCTCACGCTGAGGCTGCTGGCTTGACGCCGGGCCAGTGCGATCCACGCCGTCTGGGTCCGTGTGAACGGTTCATCCGCACTGCTGCGTTTGGCGGAAGCGCCGAACGTGGGGTCATCGCCCAGCAGCCCGCGCACAGCCTCGATCTGCTCGGCGGGATCAGCCGGCGGCAGAACCCCGCGACGCACCAGTTCACGGACCGGAACCAAGTCCTCGGCCTGGGCTCGAGCCGTGATCACGTCCAGCCTGCGAGACTCCTGTGCTTTGCGGCGGGCGTCGGCAAGATCCTGCTGGGCTTGGATTGCCAGCCACTGCTCGGCTGGCCGGCTCGTCAACTCCTCCAGGTCCACGGCCATCGCCGGGTCGATTCGGCGTTTGCCCTGCATGATCTCCGAGACCGTCTGCACCGGCCAGCCCAGGACTCGTGCAAGGTCGGCCTGAGCCCATGCACGACGGTCGAGTTCCGCACGCAGATCAGTGGCGATCACCATGGGTCGCAGCGTAACACTGTCACATTCCTGAAAACAGGAATACGCATACGACACTTGGCGGGGGAATGCAGATGGCTCGAAACCACGGGCGTCAGGTCAAGTCATCGCGACCCATTGGGTTCAAGCAGCGTTTGGCTTGCCCAGCACTGCGTGTTCGGTGACGGTGATGCCCAGCGCATCGGCGACATCGCAGATGCGGGCGAGGCTGGCTGCGCGGTATCCGGTGGATTCGTAGCGCTGCACTTGCTGCTCGGCCACTCCGAGCGCGTCGGCGAGTTGCCGTTGAGTCCAGCCCTGCGCGATCCGCGCCTTGACCAGCAGGGTCGCCACCTCGGCCAGCGAGCCGGCCTCGAAGGTGGATACTGCACCGGAGCGCAGCAACTCGTACTCGGCGATCTCCGCGCGCAGGTCATCGGCCTGGGAGCGGACCGCGGCCAACTCCAGGGCGACCAGCCGCGATTCTGGACCGCGGTCCAGTTGTTCCGCCAGATTCGCGGCTGCGGAGTCGAAGGTCGCCAGATGCGCCTTGGTGGCGCGGTACTGAACCTCGTTGGTGATCACGTCGCCTCTCCCATCCTCAATACGACGATGCCCTTGCGGCCGGTGTCCCGCTCCTGGCGGAAGAACTCGGCGAACGTCAACCCGGACCCGGACTCAATGACGTTGGGCAGCAACTCCCCGCCGAAGCGCGCCTTCTGAGCTGCCCGGCCCGCGGAGAAGTCCATCAGGATCGGATCCAGCGCATCCAGATCGACTCCCGCGGTGTCCCAGCAGGCATCGAAATCGCCAGGTTCGTCCTTCGCAGTGACGAAGCTCCCGTTGAGCCACACGCGTCGGCATCCAGCCGCCGCCAGAAGCTCGATCGCCTCCGCCAGTCCGTCCAGCAGTTGCCGGCGGCGCGGGTTCCACCCGAACCGCTCGACGACCTCTTGCCATTCCACCTCGTACTCGCCATCGGGCAACCGACCGGACCCGGAGTCGAACGACGGCAGCACGCCACAACATTATCATTGTGATGATGCGGCACGTCAGAGTTTTGTGCCGTGCTGCGGAGTGTCGGATAACGATCGTTGACGAGACGCCGGCCTGCAATCTCGAGCACAGCGGGCCAACCCTGTCCACATCCCGTGTCTCCCGCAATGACCGCGAAGGCACGTTGCCGGACACCGCGACCGAACATCGCCAACAGCTACCCTGCGTCAGACTCAGGCCCCACGGCCAAGATCATCACCGCTCACTCCGACCACCACAACACCGGTCATTACCAGTCTCACACCCCGTGTCGGCGGTGCGCTGGGAGTCAGTCGCGACATCCCACTGTGGGCCAAGGGTCGGAACAAAGACGGCAGCCCGAGGCATCCCTTGTACAACAGCCAACCAGTCGAGCGGTATCTGGACGAAGCCCCGCCGCTGTAGAGCGGCCACAGGACAGCCGCGGGGAGGCCGGGCATCGCCCAAGGAAGCAACTCAGGGAGGTGGAGTGTGCGTGAACCCCGTGCCCGTCAGAGGGACTCGGACTTCTGCGGCGGTCTCACTGCCGGGAAGGAATCGCAGCGTCCCGGACTGAACGCCCGTGGCGCTCGGCGTGAACTGGATGTCGACACGCAACGAGGCGCCAGGAGCCAACTCGACAACGTCATGACAGGCCCCATTGAGAACGCGATACTGCGCCTCGTCCGCATCCAACATGCACAGCACCAGAAGCGATCCGCCGCTGATGTTGGTCGCCACGAAGGTGTCCTCCAGTCCGGCGCCGACCATGACTTCGCCGAAGTCCTTGGCTGCCGGACTCACCGACAGGACGGTGGTGCGGGGCGCGTTGCCTTCAAGAACGATGACCGAGGTGTAGAGCGGATATCGACCGGGGTCCGGGTTCGGGGCGTTGCTGTTGAACACCATGAATGCCGAGATCTCCCCTTGAGTCGTGGGCGCGTGCACCACATCGACGGTGCAGCTCTGACCCTGGGCCAGTGAAACATCGGCGCAGGTGTTGTTGAGTGCGCGGAACTCGGTGGTTGTCATGTCCCACCCCAGGATCGACTCGAAGTTGATCGAATGGATTCTCAGCGACCCCAAGCCACGGTTCGTCACGGTCACTGCGACCGGATCGGATGACTGTCCCACTGTGGTTGCGGGGAAGGTGATCTGCCGCGGTTGCGCTCGAAGTACGGGCATGGCGGCAGTCTTCACCGTGAACTGCGAGACCTCCGGAGGGTTCATCCCAGTCCCGGTCTCACAACTCAACAGACCTTGTGCGGTACGACCAAGACCCAACGCTGCGGTCGGTATGTCGATGCGGAATCCACGCCCGCCGGACGGCAGTTCCGTCCCCACTGTGCGCCCCGCAGTTCGGCGGCCGTCCAGCGTCACCTGGCATGTGCCGTAGTCGATGCTCGAGGTGAAGTACACGCTGATGTCACCCGCCACCCCGGCGGCAACCGTGAATGTCTTGAGCGGAGTCCCGGAGTCGGACTTGCCCCGGGACTTGCCCAGGGACTTGCCCAGCGACATGGTGTTGGGGCCTCCAACAGCCTCGGAGTCACGAACGGCAAATCCCGCGTTGCCACTGGGAGCAAGGATGACGTCTGTCACGGTCACCGGCCCCCTGGTCCGCCAGTCCGTGACGCAACCGGACAGGGCCAGCAGGGCAGCAACGCTGATGGCGATCCAGTGGACGGGGCGGGGCTTCACGGCCGGTACCTAGCCTTGCCTGTCGTCCATACAGGGGTGTTGTCGTCCAAGGTTCCGCGCACCACTGCGAGGACATCGGCTCGGGACTTGGGTGCGACAAATGAGCACCGCGCGCGAGAAGCCGTCAACTTGCCACTACACACCGCTCGGTCGGCAATGTAGATGACCGCCCGCCCGCTGACGGATGCCGCTGTGGGCGTGAGCCTGGCGGTTGTGACCTTGACTTTGGCGGTCGGTCGCCGCGCCTGGCTGAGTTGCAGTTTCACCTTTGCCCCGGTGGCGGCCAGTTCGCCGTTGATGGCCTGGGCACGGGCTGTCAGGTAGGGCTGCAATGCCTCGGCGAAGTCGTCGGTGTAACTGGATGCCAGACCAGTCGCTGTCATGCGATTCACTCGCAATGTGACGCGCGTGCTCGCTGGTGATCGCCCCCGCAGGGTGAGCGAGACAACGGAGTCGACGTCCCCGAGGACTGTGTCCGCGTTGACCCGCAACTTCAGCAGTCGGAAGGGAATCTGCTTGATCACACGCACCGTTGCCGGCACTTCCTGCACGCCCGTCGGCGTCTCGAACTGAAGCCGGAGATTCCACTTCCAGCTCGATCCGGAGGAGCCGACACAGCCGCTGATCATGCCGCACACCCCGGCATGGTTCACCTGCGCCAGCCAAAACGCGTATCGAGAGGCATTGACCGTCGATGACGCTTGGATACCCGCCAGTGATGTCGGCGCCGCGAGCATCGTTGCGGCGCCAACACCGAATGCGATCGTCAGCAAGACGGCCGATCCCACGGCCAGAACCCGAATCCTTGCGGCAGACATGTCAACCACTTCCCCGCCCGAGGAACCTACTTTCAGGTTACTCCTGCGAAGTGTGTCGCAGCCGCGCCGAACTCAACTCCTCAGCACTTGAGCGTGCACCATGCGTTCGTCCAAGGGTTGTCGCAGTAGATCCAGTCCGTGGGCGGGAACGTGTATCCGCCGGCTGCGCCCTCGAGCTCAGCGTCGGACAGTTCGCGGTTCTCATCCACTGTGGGCAGGTCTTCGACCACGATGGCGAATCCGCGGTCATTCGCCACTGCGACCCATTCCTCGACAGTTCCTGTCGCGGCCAGGGCAGCGGCCAGCGCTTCGTCTTCCGCGCTCGCTCGACGCAGGGCATCCAGCTGTTCGTGTGACATGTTCTTCCCTTTCCTCTGGGGTACTTCCCTTTGCTCCTGGGGATATCACGGTCCCGTTGTGTTTCAAGCGGTGTCGTGGTCTGGAGTGCGACCGGGGTCAAGGCGCCGTTCACGGGCATGGCCCTTCTGCGAAGCCAGTCGCGCTGTCGAGGTGATAGAGGATGTCGCCGGCACTCATGGCCGACACACAGTAGACATCGCCTGCGACGTCGGTAGTCGCCGACACACTCGATGTTCCGGGGCTCTGGGTGAATCCGGCCGCGCGCAGATCATCGATGTCGTAGGTGTATTGACCCGTCTCCGCGCGCACCACTTCCTGCGCTGTCGCCGCATTGCGGAGATCAGTTTCGACTGACGCCTGGCGCTCACCGAGCTTCGCGTTGAAGGCGATGGGTACGGAGAACACCTGAACCACCACTGCCCCCACGACCACGGCGTAGGCAATCACGAGGCCCAGAATCGCCAACGGTATTCCTGCAACGGGTGCACCTTCGGCACGCAGTCTTCGCAGACGCGACAACCCCGCATGCCCGAACACCAGCGCCATGGCCGCACAGAAGACGCCGACCATGACGATCAGCCACTCGATCCGTCCCAGCAGGAACACGCACACGAAGCCCACCAGGGAAAGAACGACGGACGCGACGGCCAGCCCGGTGGGGCTGAGGGCCGATTGACGTGACTGGTCGGCCGGCGTCATGTCCGCCACGTCTCCTCCTCCCCTGTCGGTCCTCTCTCGTTGCTGAGAACCTTCCTGATACAAGCCCGATAGCGGCGCTCATGAGGCCCCCACTGACCCCATAACCACCAGTAGCGATCTACTACTCAGAGTATTCCCAAGGGGGCATGGATGGCAGACGGCGGGGCCGCCAAACGATGATTCGAGGTCGCCCGAGGTTGTTCGTGAACGTCACGGGTCGAGGTCGGCGGTGCTGCGCTCTGCGAACAGCGCGCGCATCTGCGTGGTCACCGGACCAACCTCCAGCCGCCTGTCACCGACTGCGACCACGGGGTGAACGTCGCGCGTTGACGAGGTGATGAAGACCTCCTGGGCTGTCTGCAGCACGTCGGCGGGGAGCGTCGTCTCCCGTGCCCGAGACCACTCGACCAGCAACTGTCGGGTGATGCCGTCCAGGCAGCCGGATTCCAGTGACGGAGTGAACAACTGGCCGTCGACGACGACGAAAACGTTGCTCCCAGTGCCCTCGCAGAGATCCCCAGCGAGGTTGATGAGCAGAGCCTCACTGAATCCTCTGTCTTTGGCCCACGCCAAGGCGACCGCGTTCTCCGCGTAGCTGGTTGTCTTCAGTCCCGCCAGTGGCGAACGCTCGTTGCGAGGCCACGGCGAGACGATGACTTCGGTGGTCTCGGGCCAAGGCTGACCGAGCTGAACGGTGACGACGAGAGTTTCCGGACCGGCCCCGCGTTCGCTGCCGAGCGGCCCCGGACCCGACGTGTAGGTGACCCTGATCCGTGCATAGGCAAGATCCTCAGTGCGGTTGGCCGCCACAGCAGCCGAGACCGCGTCGGCCACAACACCAGCGTGCGGTTCGCGGATGCCCAGCCCACGTGCCGATCGCTGAAGTCGTTTGATGTGTCGGGTCAGGGCGAACGGTTTGCCGGACATCGCCTTCATCGTCTCGAAGACACCGTCACCGACAGTCAGCCCGTGATCGAGGACGCTCACGGCCGGTGAGTCGGAGTCGATGAGCTCACCGTTACACCATGCCTTCATTTCCTCAAGTCCTCCGCTTCTTCACGTCGTCCATGCCCTCATATCGCACCCACGACACGCTGTCCCTGACAGCCATGGCGACCAGCATGTCAGGCGCCGTTGGCCAAACTCATCAGACGCCGAGCCTTCAGGACGGTCTCCTGCCATTCGGCCTCGGGATCGCTGCCCCACGTGATGCCGGCGCCCGTCCCGAAGTGGAGGTGAGCGTCGCTGATCCAGAACGATCGGATGGCCACGGCCAGCTGCGCTCGGGAGTGATCAGCGTCGATCCAGCCGAAGGCGCCGCAGTAGTAGCTGCGTGGAACTGGCTCGAAGTGGGCGATGACTTCGAGGGCCGAGATTTTGGGCGCCCCAGACACGGATCCTGGCGGCATCGTGGCCATCAGGATCTGCGCCCACGTCGCCCCGTCCTGCAGCCGACCACTCACCGTCGACACCAGATGCACCAAGCCCGGGTGCTGTTCGACTGCCAGCAGATGCGGAACATTCACTGATCCGGGTCGACAAACCCGGGCGAGGTCATTGCGCACGAGGTCGACGATCATGATGTTCTCGGCATGATCCTTGGCGGTGAGCCCCGCAGCCGTTGTGGCCGTGCCTTTGATCGGTCCAGAGGAGATGAGATCGCCATCGCGGCTCAGAAACAGCTCCGGTGACGCGCTGATCACTGTGATCTCCGGGATCCGCAGGAAGCCTTCGTAGGGCGCCGGATTGCCCCGGGAGAGATCTCGCCACAGCGCGGCCGCGTCGGCCGAACCCTGATCGGGCAACGGGGCTCGCAGTACTCGACACAAGTTCACCTGATAGACATCACCGGCGGCAATCCGCTCCCTGATGCCTGACACAGCGGCGACGTAGGCATCACGCGGCAGTGAGTCCACCCAGCTGTTCGAGCGAGGACCATGCCAGTCCCCCACCTCCGCGTCCCCGGGCGGAACGTCGCTCCAGTGGCTGAACTTGGCGAGGGTCACCGCCCCTTCAAAAGTGATGGCAACGGCCCACCGGCCACCGCTCCCAAGGGCTGCCAGGTCGTCAGTGACCTCGACCAGATCGCGTGCCGTTGTGCCCGGAAAGGCAGCCATCGGTTCGCGGCTGGGTGTCGGCACGGCTCGATCATGACGCAGGGTGGGCTCTTTGTCGCCCACCACCACGGTGGGCTATCGTTTACACGGTTCCGGGCACTGTCCGGAGTGCGCGGACGTGGCTCAGTTGGTAGAGCATCACCTTGCCAAGGTGAGGGTCGCGGGTTCGAATCCCGTCGTCCGCTCGGAAGAAGTCCTCCGCACGGCGACGGGCTTCCTCGGTGGAGTGGCCGAGAGGCGAGGCAACGGACTGCAAATCCGTCTACACGGGTTCAAATCCCGTCTCCACCTCGGTGGTCCCGCACGGAACCCCAAGGGCGATTGGCGCAGTGGTTAGCGCGCTTCCTTGACACGGAAGAGGCCACAGGTTCGATCCCTGTATCGCCCACAACAGAAACCCCTTGACTCTCAGGGGGTTTCTTTCATGCCTGAGCGCTGCGTGCGATCAACCGTGCAACTATCCGCGCTTCTTGTTGCCCTCTGCGAAGCAGCAGGCGTGAGCCGGAACGCTTTGATATGACCAGGCGACGGTCGCCCGGCGGGTCTGGGAAATGGGCCATATACTGAAGTATGATTCGTGAACGGCACATGCGCACAGTGAGAGACCACAGCCGTGGATCAAGAATGCGCCACCTCGGGCTCCTGAGCGCCGTACCGCAACAGGCTCGTCCTGGACTGGTGTTGCTGCTCGCGACCCTCGCCTCAGTGGTCATCGTGAACTCCGCACTTGGCGAGGATCATGCGGACCTGCTGAAGACGGTGGTCTCCGTCGGCATCGGTGATGCCGCGATCTCGCTGACCGTGTCCCAGTGGGTGAAGAACCTGCTCATGGCAGCGTTCTTCTTCTACGCCGGGCTGGAACTGAAGCGGGAACTGCGCGAGGGCGAACTGTCCACTCCCCGGCGCGCGGCGCTACCTGTCGTGGCAGCGGTCGGCGGCGTCATGATCCCGGCCCTGCTGTACCTGGGGATGACTGCCGGAACCGAGTACACCAACGGCTGGGCGGTACCCGCCGCGACTGACATCGCGTTCGCGCTAGCCGCTCTGGCTGTGATGGGGACGAGGGTCCCACCAGCCCTGAAGGCGTTTCTGCTGGCTGTCGCCGTCGTGGACGACTTGGCCGCCATCACCATCGTCGCTGTTTTCTATAGTGGCGACCTTTCCCTGCTGTGGCTCGGCGCAGCCGCGGCGGCCGGGCTCCTGCTACTGGGACTCAACCGTCGCGGGGTGACGTCGGTGTGGGCGTACGTAGCCGTGGGTGTGCCGTTGTGGATCGCCCTGCAGAACGGCGGAATCAATCCGACCGTCGCAGGGGTGGTCACGGCGGTGGCGATCCCGATGCGTGATCGTGCCGGGGGGTCGCCTCTGCACCGAGCAGAGCATGCCGTGCGCCCGTATGTGCTCTATCTGGTCCTGCCCGTGTTCGCCCTTGCCGCTGCGGGGGCGATCCTGCCTGGCTCGCTGCTTGAGGCGGCCACGCACCCGATCGCCGGGGGCATCGTTGCCGGACTGCTCCTCGGCAAGCCGCTGGGAATCGTGCTGTTCACGGTGGTTGCTGCGTCCCTACTGCGCGTCCCGCGGCCGGGGACATCGTCACAGTTGCTGGGCGTGGCGTTGCTGGCCGGTATCGGATTCACGATGAGCCTGTTCATCGCGGGCCTTGCGTTCACCGATCCCAGCCTTGATGCGCCGGTCAAAGTGGGGGTGTACGGGGGTTCGATCGTTGCAGCAGTTCTGGGGCTGGCAGTGCTGCACCGATCACTACCGCGACCTCGACGACGCGGCCTCAAGACAAGCCCGACCTCAAGAACGACGCGACCTCAGAACAAGAAGGCATGGCACGCGACCCAGCACAGCTCCCACCGCGACCCACCGCCTGCGGCTCCGAGATAGAGCGCCCGCCCCAGGGGTTGCTGCGATGGTCGGTGTGATCCCTAAGGTCTCGGGAACCGGCCTGCTACGGATGGGGATGGTCCCGTCTGCCCTAAAGCCGGTCGACAAATCAGGTGAGTCGGTTCAGCAGGACCGCGATCTGGCTGAGGATGAGGAAGCCGGTGTGGGCTTCGAGGGTGGCTTCCCATTGGCGGGCCATGCGCCGGTTGCGGTTGATCCAGGCGTGGGTGCGTTCGACGACCCGTCGCCGTGGTTGCACGAGGAACCCTGAGCCGGGCGGCGGTTTCGGGCCGGTGACGATCTCGATGTCGATGCCCGTCTTGGCGGCGAGCTGCCGCGTGGCCGGACCGGTGTAGCCCTTGTCCGCCCACACCTTCGCAATGCCGGGGCAGTGCTTCTTGGCGGCGTCGAGCAGCCGGGGCAGCACGGCCGGATCCTGTTCGCCACGGTCTCGCGGCGGGCGGGTCGCTGGTTCGTCAGCCTGAACGTCGAGGCCGCGGACCTGCACGCCGCCCAGCGACACGACCCCGAACTCCTCAACACGGTCGGGTTCGTGGGCGTGGACCGGGGTCTGCACGACCTGGCCGTGGCCGCCACCGCCGACGGCGGCGAAGCGACCCGGATCCCCGCGCCGAAGCACCTGCACCAGGCGCAGGCCAAGCAGCGGCGGCTCGCGCGAGCCGTCACCCGCAAACCGAGAGGTTCGAAGAACAGGAGGAAGGCCGCCGCTCGCCTGGGGCGGCACCATCAGCAGACCAGGAACCGCCGACACTACGCTCTGCACGCCGTGGCGAACACACTGGCCCAATACCTGGGGGTCCCCCCGCTTGCGGGGGAGCGTCGCCGTCGAAGACCTCAACGTGGCAGGCATGCTGGCCAACCACTACCTCGCCCGCGCCATCAGCGACGCCGCCTGGACCGAACTCGCGCGCTTGCTGCAGTACCGGCAGGACTGGCGCGGCGGCGAAGTGGTCACCGTGGACCGGTGGTACCCGTCATCGAAGACCTGCTCCGGCTGCGGCGCGGTCGACCCGGACCTGACCCTCGCGCAGCGCACCTACCGGTGCAGGTCGTGCGGGCTGGAACTGGACCGCGACCTCAACGCCGCCATCAACCTCGCCGTGTGGGCCGACGCCCATATGGCCCGGGACCGAGAAGCGACCGGCCCGGACACCAACGCCTGCCGAGGGGACGGCTCTGGCCAGCGCGCACGCGCCCGTGAAACCAGCCCCAGCGACGCGGGAACCCGCCACGCAACTGCGTGACCGGGACGCCCGAGAAGGACGCTGCCGACGATTCGTCGACAGGCTTTAGGGAACATAATGGCGAGTATGGAAGACGCCGGGCTGTCAGGCCCGCCGACCGGGGCCACCACAGCGGATCACGACCTGAAGCGCACGCTTCAGGCCCGCCACATCCAGATGATCGCCATCGGAGGCGCCATCGGGGTGGGACTGTTCCTGGGTTCGGGAGAGGCCATCGCCATGGCGGGTCCCTCTCTGATCGTGGCCTACGCATTCGCCGGGGCGATGTTGATGCTCATGATGCGGGCGCTGGGTGAACTCATCCTGCACCGTCCGGTCTCGGGCTCCTTTGTGGTGTACGCGAAAGAGTTCATCGGCCCCTGGGCCGGGTACGCGACGGGATGGGCGTACTGGCTGATGTGGGTGTCCATCGTCATGGCCGAGGTCACCGCGATCGGAATCTACGTGCAGTACTGGTGGGCCGGATTCCCTCAGTGGATTCCCGCGATCGTCGCCTTGCTCCTCGTCCTTGCCGGCAACTTGGTAGCAGTGCGGGTGTTCGGAGAACTCGAGTTCTGGTTCTCCATGGTCAAGGTTGTGACGATCCTCGGTTTGATCGTGATCGGAGTCTTCGTCTTGGTCACCAAGGCCGGGGATCTCGGGGACACCGCCTCGCTGTCGAACCTGTGGAATGACGGCGGACTGTTCCCCACGGGCCTGTCCGGAACCCTCTCGGCGTTACTCGTCGTCGTGTTCGCATTCCTCGGCGTCGAACTGGTCGGCGTCACGGCCGGCGAGACGGAGAACCCGGAGCGGAGCATTCCTCGGGCCGTGCGCCAGATCACGGCGCGAATCCTGATCTTCTACATCGGCACCATGCTCGTGATCATGGCGCTGATGCCGTGGGATGAGATATCCCCCACTGCGAGCCCATTCGTCACAGTCTTCTCCGCCGTGGGAATCCCCGCTGCGGGCAGCATTGTGACGGTCGTCGTGATCGTGTCAGCCCTGTCCTCGGCCAACAGCGGGATCTTCAGTTGCGGCCGTATGCTGCTCAACCTCAGCTATCACGGCCATGCGCCGACTCGGCTGCGCGCGGTCACCTCGGGTGTTCCACGGGCCGGCATCTGGGTGTCAGTGATCGTGATGTCACTCGGGGTCGTCCTGAACGTGATCATCCCGGCTGAGGCCTTTCTTGCGATCACCAGCGTCGCGGCTCTTGCGGGATTGTGGACGTGGTCGATGATCATGTTCTCGCACCTGGGCTACCGTCGCCGGGTTCGCGCCGGCGACCTACCGGGAGTCTCCTTCCGTCTCCCGGGATCACCGTGGACCAACTATGTGTTTCTCGCATTCGTGGCGATGACCGCGATCATGGCGGCTCTCAGCCCGGCACAACGCATCGCCTTCCCGGCAGCGGCCGTGTTCGCGGTGGGTCTCGCAGTCGGCTACTGGCGCCTGACGGCACGACGCACGAAGTTGGCCTCTGCAGCTTGAGCCCGGCACTGCCCTCACCGGGCCACCGCAGCCGCTGCTGCGGCAGATGTTCGCTGACTATGTCTTGGGCCGCCGGAACTATGACCGCACAGGATCACATCGTCGATGTCCTGTCCGGAGATGATCTGGATGACTTCGGCGACGTGCCGGAAAACGTTGCTGTCGATTCTTCGGTGAGTGTTGGCGCGTAGACCGTGTGGCCGGCGGCGGCCAGAAATTGCGTGACTGGATCCCACACCGCTCCGGTCACGCTGCCGCCATGCACCAGCACGAACGCGGCCATCTCATCACCGATCTCGGGTCGCTGGCCTTCCGAGCGCACCCTAACTGGGTGCCCGGCCGAGACGCCACAATGTCGCTGGATGCCTGTCCGGATTGCCCACCTCTGGTCCTAGCTTCGGAGAACTGTTGGATAAGCCGTGAACGACGCGCAATCGATCATGCATCCACAGGCGCGCGTGAACCGCCTGTCGAAGGGGGACATCGCCGGATTGCATGCACTGCGCCACCGGCGGTGCTGAACGGCTGTCCCCGTTCATCCGTTCGGACGCGTCAGGCTTCTCAGAATCGGTCGCGGCCCATAGGCTCGTGGTCCGGGTCGCGGCGCCACCGGACCGTCGTTCACACGTTGGAGGATCGTCCGAATGAGTTCTCCCCTGCGGTTCGCGCGAGCCCCGAAGTCATCCACGTCCCGACTGCGGGTCGGTGCTGTCGCCGTTGCGCTTTCCATGTTCGCTTCGCTGGCCCCGGCGCTTGCCGGAACTCCGGGAAACGACGCGATCACCGGCACCCCGCGCGCGCAGACGCACAAGGGCGGCGCGGGCAACGACACCATCAACGCCAAGTCCGGGAACGATCGCGTGTCGGGTGGAGGGGGCAAAGACACCCTCAACGGCGGCAAGGGTCACGACACCATCAACGCCGGGCCCGGCTCTGACACGCTTCGAGGCAGCACCGGCAGTGACGTGCTTGTAGGCGGCTCCGGGGCGGACACCTTGAGCGGTGGCCCCGGGAGTGACGTCCTGGTCGGCGGTCCCGGCCCAGACACCATCACCTGTGGACCGGGAGCGGACACCGTCGCTGCCGGTCCCAACGACGAGCTCGGCGCCGGGTGCCAAGGCCCGAACGACAATGACCTCTCAGCGCAGGAATACTCAGTGTCGTTCACCTCCGGGATGCCGATGCGGCTGCAATGGAACGCGAACTCCGGCTACTGCGGCGAGACTTCCTTCGTCACCGCCATGATGACGCTGGGCCAATACGCATCCCAGTGGACCGTTCGGGCTCTCGCGAACCCATCAGTTCCTCAAACGAACCCCAACAGCCAGTTGCTGCCCTCGTGGCCATCGAACTCCGGTCCGCCGACGGGGCAGAGCTGGCAGAACGCCGCCGACGCCATGAGCCTCGATGTCGACGGCTTCAACACCTACGATCAACTGACGGACAACAATGGCGTCGCTGCCACCGAGGACTTCCTCGCCTGGGTCAAAACGGAGGCCGTGGCCGGCAACAAGGTGATCATCGGGGTGTTCAACAACATCCCGGTCATCTATGACGGGACGGCCAGCGCGCCGTTCGCCAACTCGCCGGACGATCCGAAGTGGGGTCAGTACACGTACGATCACGTCGTACCGGTCATGGGCATAGGCTCCGACAACCCCTTTGAGAACGACGGCTCGGAAACCTACTACGCGAACGACACCATCACGATCGGGGACAACGCACTCTGGACGCCCTTCCAGGACTCCAGCCCCAGTCCGAACCCCGCCTACGACCCGACCAACTGGGGTGCGGGCAACAGCGCGAACAACCCACAGTACTCCGGCCTCTTCACCTTCGAGAACAGCTTCATGATGGGTGACCGCGGCTGGGCCAATACCTTCCCCACAGCGTGCGCGGCCTGCGCGAACGACGCCGCGTGCAACTCCGCGTGCGCCCCCTACGTCTACTCGCTGTACAACAACACGTCGTGGGCCGAGCATCCTGGCGACTATCCCGGACAGGCAGGCAACTACGGCGTGTCGATCCAGGGGGTTCTGGGTGCCGACGAAACCGTTCCCGTCGCTCTCGAGGTCGAGGTTTCCGACAATGACCTGAACAACGAAGGCCCCAACCCGGGCACCGGCGACGACTCGACCTGGAACGGTCCCCAAAGTTCGTCCAACCCGCCCTCGCCGGTGGACATGAACCTCAACGCGACCGTGGACTCACTGCAGCCGGGCACGTCCTACAACGTGTACCTGTACACCGCGGCACTGGGAAGTTTCCCGACCGTTCCGACAGGCGACTTCAACCAGCAGGCGTCGCAGGCGCAGGAGCTGTGGACCCTGACGTGGGACGAGTCGGCCAACTCCTGGGACATCGCCAGCACGACGGCCGCGAGCGCCGGTTGGCAGGGCACGTGCTCGTCGGGTTCCTGCTCGCTCAATGTGACCGAGACCAACATCCCGGGGCAGGGCAACACGGACGTCACCTCAGCCAACAGTTACGCCTTCCGGGCTGTCGCCAACTGACCGTCGGTACCACTGATCCCATGGCCGACCAGGTCCGGCCGCTCCGCGTACCTCACGCCCGGGGCGTCAGCCAGGATCCGTTCGATCGGGGGTGAATCCCTCTGCAGCCAAACCCAGACGCAGCGCGAATCGCCCCGCAGAGGACTCCAGCGAGTCGCCGTAGAACTCGCGGAGCCGGCCCAGGCGATAGCTGACTGTCTGGGGATGGACGACCAACTGTCGGGCAACCGCGGCCCGGTCTCCCTGCTGGTCCAACCACGCCGCCAGCGTCACCAGCAGGGTCTGACGCTTGGCGGGTGCGACTGCGGCCAGCGGGCGAACCGATCGTTCCGCCAACTGCGCCGCCAAGACTGCGTCTGCACTGACGAGCAACTCCGGCAGGTACTCAGTGGCCAAGATGATCCGATCATCTGGGACCAGCCCGCGGGAGGCGAGCTCACGCAACCGAACCGCGTGGTCGAACGACAGCGGCGCCTGCGACGGTGGACGGACGGTGCCCACAAAGACCGGACCGGCGACCCCCGCGCTGAGCCTCGCCCGACGCCCTGGGCCGGCCGGGTCGGGAATCACCGCCACAGCGTCCGCGTCTCGCTCGAGAACGAGGACATCAGGCGGTGCCATCGGAAGTGGCGGGCCGGTCGTGCCCACGGACTTCGGGACCACCGCGACGGCCACGGTGGTGGGCAGCGCCCACCCTGAGCTCTCGGCGAGGGTGGACAGCTTCGCCGGTGACGTCGCAGCCAGACCATCGACGAGCGCCTCTGCCAGTTGGGACCGTTGCACCTGCCGATAGCCCGACCGCACTGCCTCCGCATCGGCGTGCCCTTGGGCACTGGCCCCCGAGAGTTCATCGATGTAGACGAAGATGCTCTCGGCCAGTGCGACGAGGTCGGCCGTGTCTACCCGGGCTTCCGTGGCGGCCGCCGACATGCGCTCCCAGGCCACCCGCGCACCCGTGCGATAGGCGGCCAAGAGCGCTTCGAGGGAGCGGCCCTGCTCGTTCTCCCCGGCTCCGATGCCGCGGTAGAAGGCCCGGGCCCGCTCATCGAGGGCGGGGTCGTCTGTGCCGAACAGCGCGAGCATCCGGGCAAGCGCGATCTCGACTCCCCGACGAACCGTTGGACCGATCTCGTCGTCGAGCGCTCCCTGGTAGGCCGGCACCTCGCGGGAGATGGCGTGGACGGTGTCCGTCACTGTCTGTGGAACGGTCGGGCTCAGGATGTCGGCGAGGTGGGCTGGCAGGGTGAACCATGGCAGGTGCTGTCGCATACTCCTCTCTATCACGCTATTTATCACCGGAGGATAAGTTCTGCGCAAGTATCTGCGTCTGCATCCCAGTTACGGGTCATCACTTGTGGGGGAAACTGCAACCATGACTGAATCTCAAGCCACTACTCCAACCCCGACCCGCGCGGCGGCCTTCTTCGACCTGGACGGCACACTGATCCCGGGGTCGGCGAACATCCCACTGGCCAAAGCGGCCTTCCGAGAAGGTTTCGTCACTCCGGGAGAACTCGTGAAGGATCTGCGCAACGGGGTGTCGTTCTTGGTCAAGGGCGCCACCGATGAGCGGTCCGCCCAGGTGCGGGATCGCATTCTCGCCGCCGTCGCCGGTCGTCCAGCCTCCCAGGTGGAGGCGCTGGGTGATCACTTCATGGCCGAGCTGGTCGCCGCCATCCAGCCCACGATGCATGCGGTCTTGGATGACCACCGCGAACAGGGCCACGACCGCGTCGTGCTGTCCGCGAGCCCTACCGAGATCGTTTCCCGGTTCGCCCGCGAAGCCGGACTGGAGTACGGCACGGGCACCACGTCGGAACGCGATCAGGACGGGGTCTACACCGGCCGGCTCGATGGACCGTTCTGCTACCGCGAAGGCAAGGTCACGACCATGCGGACCCTCAGCGAGCAACACGGCTACGACCTGTCCGCCAGTTACGCCTACTCGGATTCGGTCAGCGACCTGCCCATGCTCGAAGCCGTCGGCAATCCCGTGGCGGTCAACCCAGAACCAGAGTTGCGCGAGCTCGCTCTGGCGCGTTCGTGGCCGATCGTCGAGACCTCCTCACTGCCCCGGGTGTCTCTCACCTCGCCGAGTGGTCTGGTCCAACTGGCCGGGCACTTGGCCAGTTGGGCCGGCGGCGCCGTGCGTCGCCTGATCCCGCACGCGGTGACCTCATGAACGGCGCCGAGAGAGCCGCGATCGCCCGGGTTACCGGTGCGACAGTGGGACAGATCAACAGCACAGTCGCCGATGTCGGCTCCGCCGTGCGAGGCAAGGTCCGGCGTCGCTTGCGACCGTTGAGCCCGGTGGCAACTCGCACCCTGGACATCGTGGATCTGCACCACGACATCGTCCACACAACCGTCGGTGTGAGCGCTCAACTCCTCGGCGAATGCTCGGCGCAGGCACTGCGCCGGACAGGGACGGATGCCGGTTCCATCGCTGACTCCCCCAAAGCGCGTCCCGTCCTCGCGGGACTCAACGCCGCATTCGGCGACCAACTGCCCGTCGAGCTCGCCGGGGAGATGCGACTGTCGGTGGTTCCCGATGTCGCCATCCATCCGTCGATCGCGGTGTTCGTTCATGGGCTCGGCGGCCACGATCAGCAATGGGGTCAGGACTATGCGGAAGCCCTCGCCGCACTGGGCCTCACGTCTGTCGTGGCGCACTACCCGACGGGCAGAAGCATCGCCGACAATGCCGCGGCGTTCGACCGGACCATGATCGAACTGGTCGGTTCGTGGCCGGTCGCCGTCGAGCGTGTCGTCCTCGTGGGCCATTCGATGGGTGGACTCGTCGCAGCCACTGCCCTGGCTGCTGCCCCTCAGGAGGATGGGGCGAACTCGCCCGAGGGGCAGTCACCCTCACACGGATGGCGTGAGCACGTGTCCGACCTGGTCACGCTGGGCTCGCCGTTTTCCGGCGCTCCCCTGGAGCGGTTCGCGCGATCAGCGCTGCGGCTCGGCCAGCTGTCCGATGTGGCACGTCCGATCATCGCCCTCGGTGATCAGCGCAGCGTCGGGATCAAGGACCTGGGGGACGGAGTCCGCCTGAGTGTGCCTGAACGGGTGCGTCACCACGCGGTCGTCGCCTCGTTGGGATCGCACCCGCAGCACCCGGCGTCACTACTTCTGGGCGACGGAATCGTTCCCCAACGAAGTGCCCGCGGACACGGCGCACTGACCGGAACCCGCACCATCATCGAAGTCAATGAGACGGGCCACCTTCACCTGCTGGACCACCCTAACGTCACCGACCTGCTCCGGGTGGTCGGCGCCCAGGACACTACTCTGACTGGGTGATCACAGAGGCGAACACCGACACCCACGATGTCCTCAACCAGGCACCGCCCATCCCGGACCGTGACGCGTTCTCGACCGATGCACCCCTCGTGGAGGCGGTTCGCCGACACGGGGCGTCGAGTCACCTGTCACGCCTGACCGACCTGGGACGCAGCGCCGGCGCCGAGTCCTGGCGCTTGCGCGGTGCCGAAGCCAATCGAGACCTCCCCCGCCTGCGCAGCCACGACCGATACGGACATCGCGTCGATGTCGTCGACTTCAACCCTGCATGGCACGACCTGATGCGGTTCTCCGTGAGCTGGGGCCTGCACGGTGCCCCGTGGGTCTCCACCGAACCCGGTGCCCACGTGGCTCGGGCCGCGGGGTTCATCACGTGGACGCAGGTGGAGCCTGGCCACCTGTGCCCGATCTCGATGACCTACGCGGCCGTCCCGGTCCTGCGGCGCGCCGACGCGGAGACGGCCGAATGGATCACCGGCCTCACCGCCCGGGACTACGACTTCGGGCTGCGGGCTCCGGCCGAGAAGGACGGTCTCATCGCCGGGATGGCCATGACGGAGAAGCAAGGCGGTTCCGATGTCCGCACCAACACGACATCGGCCATTCAGGTTGCTGATGGCACCTACCGCCTGACCGGACACAAGTGGTTCTGTTCGGCGCCGATGAGTGATGTCTTCTTAGTACTCGGCCAGGCGGAAGGTGGCCTCACGTGCTTCCTCGTTCCCCGGGTTCTGCCGGACGGCGAACACAATGTGTTCCGGATCCAGCGCCTCAAGGACAAGCTGGGAAATCGCTCGAACGCCTCCAGCGAGATCGAGTTCGCCGGCACCGTCGCGCTGCGCCTGGGAGACGAGGGACGCGGCGTCAGGACGATCGTCGAGATGGTGTCCGCCACCCGACTGGACTGTGTCCTGGGCGCCACCGGTCTCATGCGCGGCGCGGTATCGCAGGCCATGTGGCACATCGGTTCCCGGCAGGCATTCGGCGGAGTGCTGCTCGACAAGCCACTGATGCGCAATGTCGCTGCCGACCTCGCGCTGGAAGTCGAGGCGGCCGCAGCCCTCGCGATCCGACTGGCCGCAGCGGTCGACGCCGCCGAGCACGGCGATGAAGCCGAGGCCAAGCTTCGTCGGATCGCGCTTCCTGCCGCCAAGTACTGGACCACGAAACGCAGCATCATGGTCACCGGGGAGGCGTTGGAATGCCTCGGAGGTAACGGGTACGCCGAAGAGTCGGGGATGCCCCTGCTGTTCCGCGAAGCTCCCGTCAACTCGGTGTGGGAGGGGTCCGGCAACGTCAACGCGCTGGACCTGCTGCGCGCCATCTCCCGCGAGGAGGGAACCGTCGATGCCCTGCTGGCCGAGTTGGGAGCCGCCGGCGGAGCCGACTCGCGCTACGACGCGGCCGTCGCCGGGCTCCTGAACGAGTTCGCCGAACTGGATGATCTGGAGTACCGGGCGCGGCGGCTCGCTGGTCGTATCGCCGTGCTGCTGCAGGCGGCTCAGTTGCTTCAGTACGCTCCGCCGTCGGTCAGTGATGCGTTCGTCACCACCCGCATCGCCGGCGATCATGTCACCCAGTTCGGCACGCTGCCGCGAGGACTGCGCCTGGACGAGATCCTCAACAGGGCGGATCCCATGACGCAGTAGACGAAGGCCCAGGTCGTCCATCGCCGCTTCGACAGCACGGGGGATGACACCGCGCCGCATCACGTCATCGGTTCGGATCGCACCCTCGTCGGGTGATGTCAACCCTCATGTCGGTCTCAGGTCGGCTCATCTCGCACGAGGGCAACGAGCCGCGAGATCGCCCGGTAGTACTTCTTGCGGTATCCCCCCGCCAGCATCTCCGGGGCGAAGACCCGATCGACGGGCAGTCCGGACGCGACCACCGGGACCTCCCGGTCGTAGAGACGATCAACCAGGACCACGAACCGCAAGGCATCCGCCTGATGTGTCAGGGTCCGAACTCCGAGAATCCCGACCAGGTCGATCCCGTTCACCAGCGGCCCGTAACGAGACGGATGAACCAGTCGTAGGTGAGCCATGAGGTCACGGAACGAATCCAGACTTGCCGTGCGGCCTTGATCGCCCGCTGCGGCCACCGCGGCCGTCACCTCAGCGTCGGTGGCGGGTGCCGGCGCGGTGGGCAACCCCCGATGCCGGTAGTCGTCACCATCGACACGCACCACGTCGAACCTGGCGGACAGCCCTTGGATCTCGCGCAGGAAGTCGTCGGCCGCGAACCGGCCCTCACCCAAGCGATCTGGCAACGTATTGGACGTCGCCGCGATCCTGGTGTCCGAGTCCGCGAGTTGGCCCATCAGTGTGGACATCAGCACGGTGTCGCCCGGGTCATCGAGCTCGAACTCGTCGATGCACACCAGGTCCTGGGTCTCGAGTTGCGCGGCGGCCTCCTGGAAGCCGAGCGCCCCGACCAAGTTCGTGTACTCCACAAACGTCCCGAAGACCTTGCGCCCTTCGGTCGCGTGCCAGACGGAAGCCAGCAGATGGGTCTTTCCCACGCCGTACCCACCGTCGAAGTACAGACCCGGCCGCTGCTCCGGCGGCGGTGAGCGAAACCAGCGCTTGCGTGGCTGACTGTGTCGCGCGGCGAATGCCCGACCGGCAGCTACCGCTGCCGCCTGGCTGGGGTGCTCCGGGTCCGGCAGATAGGTCCCGAACCGTACCGCCGTGAATCTGGGCGGTGGCGCCAGCATCGCGATGATCTCGGATGGAGCCACCTCGGGCCGTCGATCGGCGAGCGCGAGCACCACCGGGACACACTATCTCCGTGACCACATCCAATCCGGCGCAGCCTGGGCGATCCAATCCGGCGCAGCCTCGGCGATCCAACCCCGCGCAGGTTGCTCGCGTCAGACTCGGAAACCTCCTGCTCGGCACACACCCACATACCGATGCCACGGCGGTGACTGAATGGCTCGGTGCGCTGCAGGCCCAGGATCTGAGCAGTTGCGAGTGGTCGCTGGGGGCACGGTTGCCGGGCAGCACACGATCGGACGTGGATCGTGCCATCACCGAGGGGAGGGTCCTGCGGACATGGCCGATGCGCGGCACCCTCCACTTGGTCCCCGCCGTCGATGCCGGCTGGATGTTGGCAAGCACTGGTCGTCTCGCGCTGAACGGTGTCAAGCGGCGGTGGCAGAACCTGGGCCTTGACGAACAGACGGCCAACCGAGCAGCCGAGATCTTGCAGGCGGCACTCGCCGGTGGTCACCGCCTGACCCGGTCTGAAGCGCTTCAGACACTGACCGATTCCGGAATCGACACGTCCGGGCAGCGCGGCTACCACTTCATCTGGTTCGCCAGCCAGATCGGCGTGACCTGTCTGGGCCCGAACGTCGGCCGGGAGCAGACCATCGTGCTCCTTGCCGACTGGGCTCCCCACCAAGTCACACGTGACCCCGACGACGCTCTACGAGAACTGGCCCTGCGTTTCGTGCGGAGCCACGGGCCGGTCTCGACCGCCGATTTCGCGCGATGGACCGGACTCGGTGTCCGGGCTGCCCGCCGGGCCATCACCGCCAATGACGACGCGGTCACCACTGTCGCGACGACGGACGGATCGGGAGAACCACAGTGGCAGGGACGCGAGCCGCTCGAACCGTTCTCGGGTGCGCTGGTGCTTCCGGGATTCGACGAGTTCATCCTGGGATACAAGGACCGCTCGGCCATGGTTGACCCCCAGTTCCAGAATCGTCTCGTACCAGGAGGCAATGGCGTGTTCCGGGCCACCATCGTGGTCGATGGTCAAGTCAGGGGAACCTGGCGCAGAACCAGACGGCGTAGCGCGGAGGTCATCGAGGTGGAGTCCTTCGCGCCGCTGTCCGTCCCAGCACGCAAGGCACTGAACGCCGCCTTCGCGGGGTATGGCCGATTCCTGGACCGCGCGGTGACCGTCAACTACGTGTGAGCCGTGGCAGGATCATCCCGTGCAACTGCTCTTCCCCCAACACTACGGAACCCTCTCCCCAGCCGGGGTGGCCGACGCCTTCACCTGGCCCGACACCGACCGACCGTTCCTTCGGGCCATCATGGTGTCAACTGCCGATGGCGCTGCGCGGTCCCCCAAGGGGCTGTCCGGCGGCATCTCCTCAGCGGCCGATCGCCTCGTCTTCGCTACTGTCCGCGGCCTCTCGGACGTTATCCTGGTCGGCGCCGAGACAGTGCGCAGCGAGGGTTACCGAGCCCCCCGACCTCGACCGGAACTGGCCGACCGTCGGCAGGCCGCGGGTCAGGCGCCCACTCCGCGGCTGGCGATCATCACGCGGTCCGGTGACCTCGATATCGCGGGCTCCCTGTTCTCGGAGGCGGCCGAGCCACCCTTGATCTACGTACCTGCCACCATGGCGGACGAACGCCGGACGTCCTTGGCCACCGTTGCCGAGGTGGTCGTCGCCGGCGACGAGGACGTGGCAGCACCCCTCGTCGTGGCGGACCTGTGCGCGCGTGGGTTGAACCGCGTTGCCTGCGAGGGCGGTCCCAGCATTCTGGGACAGTTCGTCGCTCACCGTCTCATCGACGAGTTGTGTCTGACCATCACGCCCCTGCTCTACGGGGGCACAAGCAGCGAGAGCCCGGTGACGCGAATCATCGCGGGTCTGCCGCTGGACGATTCCCCGCGACCCATGCGCTTGGCGCACATCATCGAGTCCGACGGAACACTGTTCCTGCGATACACGGCGCCACTGTGACTGTTGCGGTGACCCCACCGGTGTCACCGATGTTGGCCAAGCCGACCGGTGCCACCGTGCCGGACCCGGCTGGTCGGGACTTGCTGTTCGAGCCGAAGTGGGACGGGTTCCGCTGCTTGGTATTCAAGGATGGGGACAGCGTCGTCCTGCAATCCCGCAACGGCGAAGATCTCGCTTATTGCTTTCCCGAGATCGTGGCAGCCGCCGCCGGTTCGCTTCCCGAAGCGGTTGTGCTCGACGGCGAACTGGTGATCGCACGTCAAGGGCGGCTCTGGTTCGAACTTCTGGGTCAGCGGATCAGGCCGCGCAGTGAGGCGGGCGGCTGGAAGATCACCGAACTGGCCGCCGATCACCCGGCGTCCTATGTCGCCTTCGACGTTCTTGCGGTGGGGAGTGACTCCTTCATGGCCCAGAGTCAGTCGCAACGGCGGGCAGCCTTGGAGATCGCTGCACATCTCGGCGCCGTTCCATGTCACCCCGATGACCCGTGATCGGTCCCAGGCGGAGAAGTGGTTCGAGCAGTTCGAGGGCGCTGGACTCGATGGGGTCATCGTCAAACCCGGGGACCTCGCCTACCAACCGGGGAAGCGAGTTCTGTTGAAGGTCAAACACGCGCGGACCGCCGACGTGGTGGTGGCGGGATGGCGACCCCACAAGTCCCCCGGGCCCGACGGGTCAGAGTCCGTGGGTTCGCTGCTTTTGGGGCTGTTCGACGACGACGGGGTGCTGCACCATGTCGGGGTCGCCGCCAGCTTCTCGGCCACCCGCCGAGTTGAGTTGGCCACCGAGTTGGCCGCTCTCGCGCTCCGCGACGATGAGGATCACCCGTGGCGGTGGCATGAGGCGGGTGCCCGGCAACCCGGGATGCAATCCCGGTGGTCAGGGGGCAAGGACTTGTCGTTCCACCTGTTACGTCCCGACCTGGTCGCTGAGGTCGGCTACGACCACATGGAAGGCACTCGGTTCCGGCACGTCGCGAAGCTGGTGAGGTTCCGGCCCGACCGCGACCCAGCGTCGTGCACCTACGCCCAACTGGAATCGCCCGTGCGGTTCGACCTCGACAGGGTACTGCGAGGTCTCAACACGTGAACTGAGTCATCAGCCCGCGAGCTCTTCTGGGAGGGGCGGGCGCTGGCCGCTTCGTCAGGGACTTGTTGGCCGCTTCGTCAGGGACTTGTTGGCCGCTTCGTCAGAAGTTGTTGAACGTCGACGGATCGGTGCTGGCGATGATGACGAACCAACCGATCGAGATCACGATCGCCAAGACGGCCAAGACCAGTCCGGCGATCGCCATGCCCTTGGGTCCGGGCGGATCCGTCTTGTTGGCCTGCACGATGCCGACGACACCCAGTACTCCGGAAGCCAAGGCGCCCACAGGAGCCAGGAACCACCCGCAGACCGGGATGAGGCTCACGATGACGCTGATGATTCCCAGCACCAGGGCAGCAACTCCGGCGCCTGAGTTCGCGGGCGCGGTAGTTGCCGGCGGGTAAGTCCCGTACGGCGGGGCAGCGGCGGGTGCGCCAAAGCCAGTCGGTGGACTGACCTCGCCGTAACCAGGTGGCGCGGAGTAGTTCGGTGGTGCTGGAACCTGGCCATACGGCATCGGGGAACCATCGCCCCCGGCAGGGGGAGCGACCGGCGGTAGAACCACGGGTGGAGGTGGGGCAACTGGCGGAGGTGGCGCAACTGGCGGAGGAGGTGCAACGGGAGGCGGCTGCGTCGGCGCGGTGAACCCCGACGGCGCGTCGGCAGGCGGAGGCGCGGTTGCGTCGGGGAACATCATCGTGTCCGTGCGGGCGGCCTCGGCCGGGGGTGGGGGTTCGGGGAATCGGACGGTCTCGTGAGTCTCGGCCGGTGGTTCGAGGACGGTGGTTTCGTGCGCCGTGCCCGGGGTTTCGGTTTCTGCGGCCTCACTCGGCAGCGCGGACTCCTCGGACGCGGATGAGTCGTTCACATCCGACCCATCAGAGAGCGACCCATCAGAGAGCGACCCATCAGAGAGCGACCCATCAGAGAGCGACCCATCAGAGGTGGCTGCGGATTCACCCGCCGACACTGATTCGACCACGGGCGTCGCCTCGGCCGTCTCCGGCTGGGGAATCTCGGTCGGCGGCATCGGAGGTGCTTGGGGAACGCCGGAGAACTCGGCGGTTGTCTGGTCCGGAGTCGGTGACCAGGCAGGGGTCCAAGTGTTGTCCGCAGGAGCCGTCATGGGCGGAGCCTGCTCAGGTGCGGGACGGGTCTGCTGAGTCCAGCCGACACCATCCCAATAGCGCAAGTCGTTCGATCCGTCGGGATTCGGATACCAACCGGGTACAGGTGAGTCCACGTCGTCGATGTTTCCACTCCCGGCATCTGTTGTCATGGCTATGCCGGACTGTGATGGTCCAAGACTCGCCTTTGCCATCGAACGTCCCTACGGTGGAACTCACGGAGAGGAGAGTCCGCATGGAGATCTGGATGGGTGGCCTGATCGGGGCCATTATCTGTGCCGCGTTGAGCTACTTCATCGCCAGCCGTAACAACATGAGCACGGTGTTGTGGACCATCGTTGGTTTCCTCTTCAACATCGTGGGGCTGCTGATCACGTTCCTGGTCGCGTTCATGAAGACGGACGACTCAAAGGTCACCTGACCGCTTCACGCATGTGCTTGGGACCAAAGTCACCTGTTGCCGATAACGGGCAGACATCGGTCAGTCGGTTCAACACACCCGAGTAGCGTGGTGAGTACCGGGTGGCTCTCGACGTTCAGGGCCAGTCGACTGGTTTCGCAGCCGCGGGTCGCCCCTGATCCCAAGGGGTGGTCATGGTGTTTCCGGCGAGTGGTCGAGTGCAGTCAACCCGACGCGGTGCCTTCGTCCTGCTGATCGCGGGGGCGATCGTCACTGCCGTACTGCCGCCCGCGACAGGGGCCGCAGACCCTCCGAATCCTGCGTCAGACGGAGCCAACGCTCGCCCCGAGCGACCCACTACCCCCGGGGCCCGCCGAGTCGCACGGATCATGGCCCGCATGTCGTTGGACGAGAAGGTCGGGCAGTTGTTCGTCCAGGAGTTCGCCGGTCAGGATGCCGACAACCCCGACGATCAGTCAGCTGCCACGAACATGGCCAAGTACGGCGTGCCATCGGCCGCCGATGTGGTGTCGCGGTACAACCTCGGTGGAGTCATCTACTTCAGCGGGAACATCGCCAACCCCCTGCAGGTCGCAGCCTTGTCCGACGAACTTCAGCAGACGGCCACGTCGACCGGGCCTCGCATCCCGCTGCTGATCAGCACTGATCAGGAGGGCGGCGTGGTCACCCGGATCGGTAAGCCCGCGTCCGTCTCTCCCGGCAACATGGCCGTCGGAGCTACCTTCGATCCGGCCAACGCGAGGCTCGTCGCTCGTGTGATGGGCAGCGAGTTGCAGGCCATGGGGGTCCGACTCAGTTATGCGCCGGTCGTCGACGTCAACACCAACCCCAAGAATGCGGCCGATGGGGTCCGGTCGTTCGGTGACCGCACGAAACAGGTGTCGAAGTTCGTGCAGAAGGCAGTCGTCGGCCAACGGGCGTTCTCCGTGGCCACCAGTGCGAAACACTTCCCGGGGCTGGGCAGTGCCGAGGTGAACACAGACGAAGGCACCGCAGTCTCCAACCAGACTCGCAAGCAGTTCCAGACGATCGACTTCCCGCCATTCGAGACCGCGATTGCTGCGGGCACCGACTCCATCATGCTGGGGCACCTTGTCGCCCCCGCGCTCGACCCCAGCGAGGTTCCCGCGAGTCTGTCGAAGCCGATAGTGACCGACATTCTGCGCCGCCAGTTGGACTTCGACGGCATGGTCATCACCGACACTCTCGACGCCAAGGCCCTCGTCGCGTGGACCCCGGCGCAGCTGGCACTCAAAGCCTTCCTGGCCGGCAACGACATGCTGCTCATGTCGACGAATCTCCCCCAGGCGATCGAGGCCATCACAGACGCCGTCGAGTCCGGCCGGATCAGCCAGAAGCGACTGGACAAATCGGTTCGCAGGATCCTGCAGATGAAGTACAACAACCAGATCCTGCAGGATCCGTGGTCGGCCGGTGCTGCCGAGGTCGCATCGCGCGTCGGGTCCTCGTCCCGTCTGGCGATCATGCAGGAGGTGTCGGACGAATCCGTCACGCTCTTGGCGCGCAGCGCACCCTCAGCACCACTGCGGCCCGGCATGAACATCCTGGTGGTGGGCTACGGAAACACTGCGGTGCCGTCGGTCGACAGTCTGTTGACCGCCCGTGGGGCTACGGTCCAACACATCATCACTGGGATGAACCCCAGCTCTTCTGCGGTCGCCGATGCCGTGGCGGCGGCGCCCGGGCGGGACGCAGTGGTGATCATGAGCTACAACGCGTGGGCCAATGCCGGCCAGCAGCAACTGATCGCGCAGATGCTCGCCACCGGAACACCTGTGATCCTCGGGATGATCGGCGGACCGTACGATGCAGCCCTCGCACCGGATGCTCGGGCGGTCGTGGCGCTCTACAGTGGCAGCCTCGCGACCTCCTCACAGGTGACATTCGTGAATGTCCTGTTCGGACAGGAGCCAGTGGGTGAACTCCCCGTCACCGTGCCCACTCTGACCGACCCGCAGCAGACGCTGTTCCCGTACCGCACCCGATTGTTCTGGGATTGATCAGCGCTCAGTTCGCCATCATGGCTTCATATTCGGGGATCGACCGGAGTCGTCGATTCCTTTGACGACTGCGCAGGTTCAACCGTCGCGCCACGGCGCAACGGCCACATGAGCGCAACCAACGTCAGGGAGATGGCCGCACCCATGACAGTCGCGAAGAGCCGCTCGATATCTGTTGTGACGACTGCTCCGTTGGCTCCCTCCATCAGAACAACCGCAGGGGTCATGAGCGCCACATAGCGCCAATACGTGATCCCCTTCTTGCGCAGGACCAGGGCCAAGACCAGGAACAGGGTTCCTGAGATGTAGACAATCGGACTCCACGGGACCACGACTCCCACGACGAGAGCAATCATGAAGCCAGCGATTGTGCCGGCTGCACGCTGCAGGCTTCGCGACCATGTGTCTGCGATGCCCGGCTGAACCACCAGCACGACAGTCATGACCATCCAGGCGCCGGCAAGCCCCAGGTGTCGGTCGATCACCACGCCGGTGGTGGCGCCCACTGCGGCTCCCTTTGCGAGGGCGAACGCCAGAGCGTGGCGTTGTCCAACTCCTCCGCTCGGCGTAGTGGGGCCCGTCGCGCCGCCGGCCGCAGCCATCCCCATCCCCCACAGGACTGCGAGGGAGGCAATGACGCCGATCAGCAGAATGTCGCTAGGTGTCAGGTCATGTCCCATGGAGGGCGGGTTCGCTGCAGCGAAGGCCAACGTGATCACTGCCCAGTTGGTGCCGGTGTCTCGATACCAACGGGCCGGATATGCCGCGACGGCGGCCGCGATCGCCAGGATCACCGCACCGAACCACGGCGACCCAGACGACCAGGTCGCCAGAGGCATCAGCACGAGCAAGGCGACAGCGACGGTGGCGGCGACCCGCGGCCCACCAGTCATCATCGCAACGAAACCCGCCGTACTGCCCATCGTCCAGACAGACACCAGATTGCTCAGTCCGAATGTGGTGAGCACCAATCCAGGCAGAGCCATCAGGGCAATCGCCAGGGCAAGGATCAGCAGCCGGCGACCGCGTTTCTTCCCAGCCATTGCGGGAGTCAATCACACCAGCCTTCCTGTTTCGCGCATCAGACTCCGTGGCGTCACCGGCCGGCGGACCCAGCGTGCGCGTGATCCGGGCTGGCTGCTCCCCGACTCGTGCTCCCCGGTAGCAGGGGTTTGCGGTGAGTTCGCTTCGTGCGGGTGCGGGGAGGTGTCGTTAGGCCGGATTTTCCGTGTGTTTACGGGCTTTTCGGCTCGGTTGTACGCGTAGCGGTTCCCCCGGCATCTTCGGATACTCAGGTGGATAGGGCAGGTCACCCAGACCACGGTCCCGTTCGTCGCGGGCGTACAACTCCAGCGCCGGCGTGAGGTCGTGGGCGATGTCATCGATGGCTTCCCATGGGTCACCGCGATCCGCCAGCACCCCGGGAACAGACAACACGGTGAAGTCCTGGGGTCGGCACTGCGGCAGTTCCTCCCACGTGACGGGAGTGGACACGGTGGCCTCCGGTCGCGCGCGCACCGACCAAGCGGCCGCGATCGTACGATCTCTCGAGTTCTGGTTGTAGTCGACGAAAACGGTCTCTCCCCGTTCCTCCTTCCACCAGGCGGTGGTGACCCGACCCGGGAGTCGTCGCTCGAGTTCGCGTCCGATCGCAATCGCAGCGTGTCGGATGTCCGTGAAGGTCCAGCGACGCTGGATGCGGACGTAGACATGAACCCCCCGTCCGCCGCTGGTCTTCGGATAGGCGACCCATCCCCATTGCTCGGCCATGAGGTCACGGGCCACCAACGCCGCCGATACGGCGTCCGCGAAGTCGGTTCCCGGCTGCGGGTCGAAGTCGAGCCGCAACTCGTCGGGCGTATCGGGCAGGTCCCGACGCACCGGCCAGGGATGCATGGTGATTGTCCCCAGTGTGGCCAGCCACACGATCACAGCGGGCTCAGTCGGACAGACCTCGTCGGCCGTACGACCACTGGGGAACGCTATCCGACACGTCTCGACGTAGTCAGGCGCTCCTTGAGGCACGCGCTTCTGGTAGAAGGCCGCCCCTTTGGTGCCGTCACGCTGCGCCAGAGTCACGCCGGGAACCACCCCCGTGGGCCAGCGCTCCAGCGTCGTGGGCCGTTGCTGAATCTGCCGCAGCATCGCGACGGCCACATCGCGGTAGTACTCGACGACGTCGATCTTGCGGAGCCCCACCTGCGGAAAGTAGGGACGCAAAGGGTTGCTGCAGCGCACGGAGCGACCGGCAACATCAAGCATGACCGCATCACCCCACCGAGGTGCCATCAGTGCCTCCTCTCACTGCGCGGGTTCCCACTGCGCGGGCGTGCGAGCCGAGATGATGTGGTCCGGTTCCACGAACCTGCGATCGGTGCGCATGCGGTCCAGTCAAGCATGGCCACCGACCGCGCGTAGCTCATCCGTGACCAGTGACGCTCCGCGCTGCCCGGATCGACCAACCGGCGTACTGTGAGGCGATGAGCGTGTCCGACCGAGACCCCCGAACCGGTCAACCGTACCCGACCAGTCTGAGCGAGGAAGAGTGGCGCAGCCGGCTCACCGATGCGGAGTATGAGGTCCTTCGCATGGCGGGAACGGAACGGCCCTTCACAGGCGAGTACACCGACGATCACACCGAAGGTGTCTACTCCTGTCGGGCTTGTGGCGCCGAGTTGTTCCGCTCCGACGCCAAGTTCGACAGCCACTGTGGCTGGCCCAGCTTCTTCACTCCCCTGGCCGGCGACGCGGTCGTCGAGATCGAGGACCGGTCACTGGGCATGACGCGGACCGAGGTCCGATGTGCGAGTTGTGGCTCCCACCTCGGGCATGTGTTCGCCGGTGAGGGGTACGGGACTCCCACCGACCTGCGCTACTGCATCAACTCGGTGTCGCTGCGGCGTACCTGAGCCACCTGCTCCCCCAGCGGTGGGGAGTTGGACGTCACTGTCAGCCGGCACTGATGGCCGCGACCCCGGCCAACGCCACTGCCACGCCCACGTACTGTGCAGGGGCGAGCTTTTCGCGCAGCACGAGCCAGGCGAGGATGACCGTCACCACCGGGTAGAGCGATCCCAGGACCGAGGTGATGGCCAACAGCCCCTGGGTGGTCGCGATGCTGAACAGCAGGTTGGCCGTGATGTCGAATGTGCCGATGGCGATCAGCCAACCGATGTCGTTGCGGTGCAACCCGCCGACGCTGCGGGTCACTGCGACTGCGATCAGCACGATCACGGTCGTGGTCGCGCGTTGAGCGGTCATGGTCATCACGGCGCTCTCCTCAGCACCTTTGGCGACGAACACCAAGAAGAGTCCGAAACACAGTGCGGCCAAGGACGCGAGCAGGACGGGACGAAGCCCCGCCTCGCCGGAGATCTCCGGTCCACTGGCAAGCACCACCCCGATGATCGCGAGCACGATTCCGACGTACTGCAGGGGTGTGGGTAGTTCCCCGGCGAACAGACCAGCCGCCAGGGGGACCAGTACTCCCAGGGCGGCGATCGGGGACACGACCCCCATTCGCCCGGTCGCCAACGCCGTGTAGAAGGCGAACAGGCCCAGGAACCCCGAGAAGCTGGCCAGGACTGCCCAACCCAGGTAGCCGGCCGGATCCGCGCCCCACGAGCCGGTGGCGGTGGCGATCACCACCATGACGGCGAAACCGACGACCTGTGAACCGCCGAGGACACCAGCCACCGCCCTGCGACGCGACAGTGCCCCAGCCAGGAAGTCTCCGGTGCCCCACAGCAAACTGCTGAGGAGCGCGAGAAGCGCTGCCATCTCAGCCCAGATCAGCGATGAGCTCGGCTGGTTCCCGCCGTCGGCCGGTGTAGAAGGGGATCTCCTCGCGGACGTGGAGCCGAGCACCCGAGGAGCGAAGGGTCCGCATCAGATCCACGATCCGATGCAGTTCGTCTGACTCGAACGCGAGGATCCACTCGTAGTCGCCGAGCGCGAACGATGCGACAGTGTTGGCGCGCACGTCCGGATAGGCGCGACCCATCTGCCCGTGTTCGACGAGCAGTTCCCGGCGCTCGGGTTCGGGCAACAGGTACCACTCATAGGACCGCACGAACGGATAGACGCACAGGTAATCGTGGGCCCGTTCCCCGGCGAGGAAGGCGGGAACGTGAGAGCGATTGAACTCGGCCGGGCGGTGCAGCGCCATCTGGGACCACACCGGGGTGAGGTGACGCCCCACCTCGGAGCGCGCAAACGAGTGATAGGTCTGTTGCAGGGCATCGCTGGTCCGGGCGTGGGACCAGATCATCACGTCGGCGTCCGCCCGCAGCCCGGATACGTCGTACCAGCCGCGCACGGTGACGCCATCCCATGCAGCAGTGGCCTCCTTGACCGCGAGGTCACTCGTCGGCAGCGCCGATGAGGCCCGGTAGACGCTGACCATCATGTAGGCGATCGAGTCGTTGATGTCCCGGACCATGCGCGCCTTGGTGGTGGGAGCAGTCGAGGCGTCGCTGGGGTCATCCATGGCGCTATTGTCCCACCCGGACCGCGGGTCGATCGGCATGCTCGAGGACCGCGCGCGCAGCCATTCGCGCCGAGCCGATCACCGATGCGACGCCGACCCCGTCGAACGCCGCACCGCAGATGTGCAGACCATCGACTCCCGCCACCACCGACCGGATCCGTTCGACCCGGTTGACATGACCGGTCGAGTACTGCGGGATCGCCTCTCGCCACCGGGTCACCAGGTGGTCGACCGGTTTTGCCGCGATCCCCACGGCCTGGCTCAACTCCCGGTGTGAGCGATCGACAAGGTCGGCGTCGTCCCGATCCAGGGATTCCTCGTCGCCCACGCGACCCACTGACGCCCGGATCACCACCAGTGCATCCTCCCGGCTGGTGCGCGTCCGCGCTTTGCGTGCGATCCAGTCCCACTTACTCGTGGCGTAGTTGGCTGCCTTCAACAAGCGGGATTCGGTGGGCGGCACGAGGAAACCCGACCCCGACAGCGGCGCCACCGCCACGGCTGGGTAGGCAAGGGTGACGATCGCCATGCTCGACATGTCGATGAGGCCGAGGTCGTTCGCTGCGGGAGGGCAGATGTGCGCGAGCAGTGCTGACGCTTGGGGCGGGGGCACGGCCAGAATGATGTCCTCGGCCTCGACCACGGACTGCTGACCCTCACCACCCACGATGATGCGCCAGCAATCGTCCACCCGATGCAGGGACCGCACCTGCGCGCCAGTCCTTACATCGGCTCCGTGCGCCACCAGGTCGGCAGCCACGGCCTCGGGCAGTCGCCCGACTCCCCCGCGGATGCCGGCGAAGATCGGGCCACGGCGAGCCCCGGCTTTGCGCCCCCCACCCCGGGTCGTGCGTTGGGCGGCACGCAAGAGCGACGGCTCATCACGGAGTTCCCGGAAGAGCGCAGGTACGGTCGCCGCGAGCGAAAGGGCATCCGATCGACCCGCATAGACACCGCCGAGCAACGGCTCGACAAGGAGATCCACGACTTCGCGACCCAGACGAGACTCCACGAACGCACCCACCGATACATCGCCGTCGAAGCGAGTGGCCGGGCGGGAGTACTCCAGGGGCATCCGCAGCAGGGAGCGCTTACTCAGTACTTGAGCTGCCGCGAGAGCACGCAGATCGGTCGGGACCCCCATCAGAGTCGGTGGCATCCGGCGCAGACGATCGCGCAGCCACAGCGAAGCCCCGAACACTTCCGGATGCACGATGTCGCGGTCCAGTCCCACTGCCCGCGCCAGACTCACCGCCTCGGGTCGCGTCGACTGCATCGCTTCGGCACCGATGTCCAGTTGCACTCCGCCGACCTCGGCCGTGCGCAACTTGCCGCCCAGTTCCGGCTCACTCTCGAGGACGGTCACCGCGATCTCTCCACGGGACTCCACCGTGACGGCGTGGGCCGCAGCCAAACCCGCGATGCCGCCGCCGATGACGACTACCCTGTGCTTCGCCGAGGAGCCCGAGACGAGAGGGCCCGAGGGAGCGGGGAGAAGACTGCGACGGAACCACACGAAGATCCGGTCGGGGACGAGACGGAACCTGGTCACCATGCGGACTGACACTCATGAGTCCACCTTCCCACCAGCCTGGGCAGACTCACCAGGCTGGGCAGCTTCCGACCCGCCCCGGTCCCTCACTGCCTGACCGTGTTCGTGAACCCAGGAGACCAGATCCGTCAGCAGTTCGGGATCGGTTTGGGGCAGGACACCGTGTCCCAGGTTGAGGATGTGTCCACGCGCACCGACCCCCTGTCGGATCGCCGACTCGGTGCGCTCGCGGGCAACGTCCCAGCCCGCCAACAGCGCCGCGGGATCAACGTTGCCTTGCACGCTGTGGGTCGGGCCGATCCGCTCGATCCCGTCCGACAACATGACGCGGAAATCCACACCGACCACGTCGCACTGAGGCAGGGCCATGCTCGCGAGTAACTCGCCGGTGACCACCCCGAAGTGGATGCGGGGAACGGGCAGATCGGCGATGTGATCGAAGACCCGCTGGGTGAAAGGTCGGACGAACCTCTCGTAGTCCGGGCGGGACAGCGTCCCCGCCCACGAGTCGAACACCTGGACTGCGCTCGCGCCCGCGAGCACCTGGCGTCGCAGGAACTGCCCGGCGAGATCGGCGATTCGCGTCAGCAATGCCGACCACAGGTCGGGTTGACCCCACATCACCGCCTTGGTGACGGCATGCTCGCGGCTCGGTCCCCCCTCGATCAGGTAGGAGGCCAAGGTGAACGGAGCACCACAGAATCCGATCAACGGTTTGTCGCCGAGCTCACGCGTCAGCAGGGCCACGGCCGCTTCGATCGCGGAGGTGTCCCCCAACTCGCCGATCGCGGCGACTGCCGTGCGGTCGCGCACTGGGTGGGCCATCACCGGCCCCACTCCGGGTTTGATCGTCACGTCGATGCCCGCCGCCCGCAGCGGGACGACGATATCGCTGAACAGGATCGCCGCATCGACGCCGTGGCGGCGCACGGGCTGCATCGTGATCTCAGTGACCAGGTCGGTGTCGAAGCAGGCGTCCAACATCGCACCGCCCGCCCGCAGTTCCCGGTATTCGGGCAGGGACCGCCCGGCTTGGCGCATGAACCAGACCGGCACCCGATCCGACGATCGCGCCCCGACAGCCTCGTGGATAAGTAGGAGCATGTGTGGATGGCCGTCGCCCCTGAGGCGAGCGGATGGGCGGCAGGAAGCGCGGAGTCAGACACGATGACCGCATCTTGCCACGCTGCCGGGGTCCGTGCAGCGGGCCGGATAGCCTGCCAGGGTGCGCACCGCAGACCATGGGGTCGACCCGCCCGCCGGCTTCCGGTCCGCACTGTCGGCCCTGCGCGACATGCGCGCGCGCCCCGAGATCGAACTCGTCGAGGCGCCTGCCCCACAGCGTCTGGCGCCTTACGCCATCGCCCTGACCGCTGACGTCGTCGCTGACGATCACGATCTCGGGACGGGTCGGTTGGTGTTGCTGCACGACCCCGACGGCCAGGACGCCTGGGAGGGGGCTTGGCGGGTGGTCGTGTTCGCCAAGGCGACCATGGAGCCCGAGATGGCCGTCGATCCGATGATCTGCGACGTGGGCTGGTCCTGGTTGCAGGAGTCCCTGCAGCATTCCGGTGCCACCTACATCGCCTTCGGCGGCACCGTGACCCGCACGAACTCCCAGCCGTACGGGGCGATGGCCGGGCGAGAGGCGTCCGGCGATCTGGAGATCAGGGCTTCATGGACCCCCTTGGACGACGAGGTCGTGCCGCACGCCGCGGCGTGGTTGGACCTCTTGGCGACGATGGCGGGACTCGAACCGCTTCCCGTGGGAGTGGCGTCCCTGCGCCGCTGACCGCTCCGATTATCGGGGTGGGGGGCGATCAGGGTTAGTCGCTCGGACGCCAAATTCAAGGAAAACAGGAAACGCTCCGATTCCAGGTGCAGTCTGTTGGCACAGGGGGCAGCACAGGAGGCATCCGTGACGTCGACCGCAGTGAGTTCGCCCCGGCGTCCGATGCCCAGGCTGTCGGCGCTGCTGGTCACCGCCGATGGGGTCCATCGCCGCCGCTGGATCGCCCCGCTGCGTAGCGTCGGGATCGGGCAGGTGTTGGAGGCCTTCGGCCCCGATGAAGCAGTCAACCGGGGTCGGATGGCCACCGACCACGGCGTGTGTGTCGTCGAATCAGCCCCCCAGGAGGGGTCCATCCTGCAGGTGATCAGAGAACTGCGACGCCAGGGATGGCATCGCCTGGTGCTGGTCAGCCCGCGGGGCGACGACAACACGGTGAAGCTGGCCCTGGCTGCCAAGATCCGCAGTTTCATCGTGTGCCGCGAGGGTGCAGGGGCGCCCACTCATCAGGATCGCCGTGTACCGGGGTCTGCGTCACACCTGGACCTGTCGGATCGGGAGCTGCAGGTAGTGCAGTTCGTGGCCAACGGCCACACCAATCGTGCGATCGGCGACGAACTCAACTTGTCGGCGCTCACGGTCAAGAGCCACCTCTCACGGATCGGGCGCAAACTCGGAACCGGAGACCGCGCCCAGATGGTCGCCATCTGCATGCGGGCCGGTCTGGTCCACTGACCGGGTACCCTGCTCACGACGTGAGTGGAGATTCCAGCGACGACACGGAACCCCTGCCGGTCCTGCGGGTTCCGGCCGACGGGATACCGGACGTCATCGACGAGCCTTCGCGACTGCGCGCGGCCGTAGAGCAACTCGCCACGGGTCGGGGACCCGTGGCGATCGATGCCGAACGAGCCTCGGGCCACAGGTACGGCCAGCGGGCCTTCTTGTTCCAACTCCGTCGCGCCGGGGCCGGGACCTTCCTGGTGGATGCGAACTCGCTGACCGACCTGACACCGCTGGCAGCGGCTTTGCGGGAACCGGAATGGATTCTGCATGCCGCGACGCAGGATCTCCCCTGCCTGGCGGAACGCGACATCCGGCCCACGCGGCTGTTCGACACCGAACTGGCTGCGCGCCTCCTCGGGATGCCCAGGGTCGGGCTCGCGTCCCTCACCGAGGACCTCCTGGGGATCGGGCTGGCGAAGGGGCACGGCGCCGCAGACTGGTCCAAACGACCGCTGCCGGAGTCCTGGCGCGCGTACGCCGCCCTGGACGTGGAACTGCTGGCGGAACTCCGCGAGATCCTGACAGCGCAACTGGAGCAGCGGGGCCGGTGGGAGTGGGCCGCAGAAGAGTTCGCCTATCTCACCGAGTGGACGCCCCGACCCAAGGCGGACCCTTGGCGCAGGATGTCGGGGGTGGCGAAACTTCCTGATTCGCGATCGCTGGCGATCGCCAGGGAACTATGGGCCGCCCGCGAACGCGCAGCCGAGGCCGCCGACAAGCCGCCGAGCCGGGTGATGTCAGACGCGGCGATACTGGCAGCCGCACGCACCCAACCCACTTCCCTGCAGAGTCTGCGCGCGATGCGGGAGTTCGCCCGACACGGCCGGCGGATCTCGCTCTGGTGGCAGGCCGTGGAGCGAGCCCAACAACTTGCCGAAGCTGAACTCCCCCCGCGGCGGGTCGAGGAGATTCCTCCCCCGCAGCGTTCGTGGGAACGTCGCGATCCAGTCGCCGCCGCCCGCCTGTCCGCGGTCAGGGCCGCCATTTCGCAGCGGGCAGACGAACTGGCCATTCCCGCGGAGGTGCTGGTGTCCCCGGACCCGATCCGAGCTCTCGTCTGGCATTCCACCGGTCCCGTCCCGGTCGAGGAGGTCCGCCGACGCCTGACCGAACTCGGAGTCCGACAGTGGCAACAACAGCAGATCGCGGACCTCATCACTGACGAACTGGCGTGACGCACGCCACACGACGCCCGGTCCAGCGTCTTATTACCGGCGAGTAATATCGAGTCATCGCGCACCCTGGAACGGGTGCCCAGCATTCCGGAGCGACCGTGACCCGAGAAGTTCGCAATGTGGTGTTCGTCGATGGGGTACGGACCCCGTTCGGAAAGGCCGGCAAGAAGGGGATCTTCGCGGAGACGCGGGCCGATGACCTCGTCGTCAACGTGTTCCGCGAACTGGTCCGCCGTAACCCTGACCTCCCGCTCGACCGCATCGACGATGTCGCTGTCGCGGCCACCACCCAGGTCGGCGATCAAGGCCTGACGATCGGACGCTCGGCGGGCATCCTGGCGGGCTTCCCGCGCTCGGTCCCCGGATACAGCGTCGACCGCATGTGCGCTGGAGCCATGACGGCGGTGACTACCCTGTCCGCACCCATCATGGCCGGTATGTACGACGTCGCCGTGGCCGGCGGGGTCGAGCACATGGGCCGTCATCCCATGGGTGAGGGCGTCGACCCAAACCCCCGCTTCTTGTCCGAGCGCCTCGTCGACCCCGAAGCCCTGCTGATGGGCAAGACGGCCGAGAATCTGCATGACCGTTTCCCGCACCTGACCAAGGAACGCGCGGACGCGTTCGCCGTCGCCTCCCAGGAGAAGACCGCCAAGGCCTACGCCGACGGCAAGATTCAGCCGAACCTGGTCCCGGTCGCCACCCGCTCGGCCGACAAGGGCTTCGGGCTGGCCACAGTCGATGAGCCTCCGCGCCCCGGCACCACCATGGAGAGCCTCGCGGGTCTGAAGACGCCGTTCCGACCGCACGGTCGCGTGACCGCCGGTAATGCTGCCGGGCTGAACGACGGCGCGACCGGGGCCATCGTGGCGGCGGAGGAAGTCGCCGCCGAACTGGGATTGACCGCCAAGATGCGGATGACTTCATTCGCTTTCGCGGGAGTTGACCCCGAAGTCATGGGCATCGGTCCCGTCCCCTCGACGGAGAAGGCCCTGGCCCGCGCCGGACTCACCATCGACGACATGGGCCTGTTCGAGGTCAACGAGGCGTTCGCCGTGCAGGTGCTCGCATTCCTCGACCACTTCGGTATCGCCGATGACGATCCGCGAGTCAACCAGTACGGCGGTGCCATCGCCGTCGGCCACCCGTTGGCCTCGAGCGGCGTGCGCTTGATGACCTACCTGGCAACTGGGTTCGAGGAGCATCCCGAGGTCCGCTACGGACTGACCACCATGTGCATCGGCTTGGGCATGGGCGGAACAGTCATCTGGGAGAACCCCCACTTCGACGGAAAGAAGGCCTGAGCATGAGCGACGTTCCCACCAGCATCACCACGGAGATCCCCACCAGCCTTGCCGATCTTGCGATCGACGAGTCCCTGCTGGGTGACGAGGTCGTGACCCACGCCAAGTTCCAGGTGGTCGACCTGCCGGGCACCGGTCCGATCGGACTGATCACGCTCGACAACGGTTTCGACCACACGAAGCCGAACACCTTCGGCCCGAAGGGCCTGCTGGAGTTGAGCGCGGCACTGGATGCCGCCGAAGCCGCCGACATCAAAGCACTGGCGGTCACGGGCAAACCATTCATCTTCGCGGTCGGTGCCGACCTCACCGGCGTCCCGATCATCACGTCCCGCGAGATGGCGTTGGGAATCGCCAAGCTGGGTCACCATGTGCTGCGTCGGTTCACCGACTTCAAGGTCCCGACCTTCGCGCTCATCAACGGTGCCGCCATGGGTGGGGGCCTGGAGCTGGCGTTGCACTGCAACTACCGCACGATCAGTTCCGGGGCCGCCGCGATCGCTTTGCCAGAGTGCTTCCTCGGTTTGGTCCCCGGGTGGGGTGGCGCCTATCTGTTGCCCAACCTCATCGGACCCCAGAAGGCCCTTCAGGTCATCGTGACCAATCCCTTGGCGCAGAACCGGATGCTCAAGCCCCGGCAGGTCCTCGACCTCGGCATCGCGGACGCCATGTTCGAGCCCGCCGATTTCATCGAGCAGTCACTGGGATGGGCCAGTGACGTCCTCGCCGGTGACATCGTGGTCGCCCGGCCCGAGATCGCTCGTGACGAATCCTGGGATCAGGCCGTCGCAGCGGTACGCGCAGGCCTGGACGCACAGTTGCACGGAGCGGCTCCTGCACCCGTACGCGCTGTCGACCTCGTGGCCGCCGCCAAGACCGCCGACGCCGATACGGCGTTCGCCGCAGAGGACGAGGCCCTGGCCGACCTGATCATGAGTGACCAGCTGCGCGCCGGCCTTTACTCATTCGACCTCGTCCAGAAACGGGCCAAGCGGCCGGTGGGCGCCCCTGACAAGTCCCTCGCCCGCCCTGTGACCAAGGTGGGGATCGTCGGCGCCGGACTCATGGCCAGCCAGCTGTGCATGTTGTTCGTCCAGCGTCTCGAAGTCCCGGTGGTCATGACCGACCTCGACCAAGCGCGCGTCGACAAGGGCGTCGCCTACGTCCACGGTGAGATCGACAAGATGCAGGCCAAGGGTCGGATCAGTCAGGACAAGGCCAACCGATTCAAGGCGCTGGTCACGGGTGCCACCAGCAAGGAAGGCTTCGCTGATGCCGACTTCGTCATCGAGGCGGTCTTCGAGGACCTGAAGGTCAAGCAGCAGGTGTTCGCCGAATGTGAAGCGGTGGTGTCGGACACCTGCATCCTCGCCACGAACACATCGTCTCTCTCGGTGACCGCGATGGCCGCCGAACTGAGGCATCCGGAACGAGTTGTCGGTTTCCACTTCTTCAACCCGGTCGCCGTGATGCCCCTTCTGGAGATCGTCCGTGCCGACCGCACCGACGACGCCTCACTCGCGACGGCGTTCGCCGTCGGCAAGCAGTTGAAGAAGTCCTGTGTCCTGGTCAAAGACGCGCCGGCATTCGTCGTCAACCGGCTGCTCACCCGGTTCCTGGGCGAGGTCACCCGCAGCGTCGACGAGGGAACACCATTTGAGGTCGCCGACTCGGCTCTCGACCCGCTGGGGTTGCCGATGAGCCCCTTCGTCCTGCTGCAACTCGTGGGGCCGGCTGTCGCGTTCCACGTGTCGGAGACCATGCACGAGGCATTCCCCGACCGCTTCTACGTGTCCGACAATCTCGGGCGGGCTGTCGAGGCCGGAGTTGTGGGCGTCTGGGATTTCGACGCCCAGGGCAACCGCACCGTGAATCCTTCCGTCGCGGAGATCTTCGTGCAAGGTGATGCGCCACTCACGGCGGAACAGGTTCGCCAGCGCGCGCTCGATGCCCTAGCCCAGGAAGTCCAGCTGATGCTCGACGAGGGAGTCGTGGCCGAAGTCCAGGACATCGACATGTGCATGATCCTGGGTGCCGGCTGGGGTTTTCACCTCGGTGGGATCAGCCCCTACCTGGATCGCAGCGGTGTCGCGGAATCGGTCACCGGCCATCGGTTCCTGGCGCGCGGAGTGGCGTCGGTCCCGAGCTGAGGTCGGGCCGGTCCGCTGTGGCCGGCCGGGGAATCTGCGCAGACAGCACTGCGGGGCGGCCGAACAGGTAGCCCTGTCCTCGTTGGCAACCGATGCGTAGCAGTGCTTGAGCCTGGTCGCGCGTCTCGATCCCTTCGGCGACGACGGTGAGACCGAGAGTGCGGGCCAGTTGGACGATGGTCGCGATCATGTTCCCCGCTTCGGGGTCTTCCGTCATGGCCACCGTGAATGATCGATCGATCTTGACGATGTCCGCGGCGAGTTGTCGCCACTGCGCCAGACTCGAGTAGCCGGTGCCGAAGTCGTCGATGGCGAAGGTGACCCCAGCCTCCCGCAGGGAGGCGATGTTGCGCATCACGTCGCTGTCATGCGCGAGCAAGGTCGCCTCTGTCACCTCGAAGATCAGCGACCCGGGCTGTACAGAGTGCGTGTGCAGCTCGGACAGCACAGATACGGCGAAGTCAGAATTCTGCAGGTCCCGTGACTCGAGGTTCACTGACACCGCGGCGTGCGGCACCGGCAGTCGACCGGCGCCACGATCGCGCAGAGCCTTACCCAGCATCTGTCGATTGATCTGGGTGACCATGTCGGCGTCGCGGGCGATCGACAAGAACTCCGCGGGAGGGAGCAACCGGCCGTCGTCCGTGACGAGTCTGACGAGGGCTTCATAAGAACGCACCGAACCGTCGCTGAGGTCGACGATGGGCTGATAAGCAACCTCGAGCGAGTCCCCAGCGAGTGCCCGCGCCAATTCGCTGCGCACGTTCAGGTGCGCAGCCGCCTGACTCCGCAGAGACTCGGCGTAGAACTCGACGCGACCTCGTCCGGAGCGCTTGGCACGGAACAGGGCCAACTCGGCACGACGCATGAGCTCGCTGCTGTTCGTGTCGGCGGACGCAGTGACCGCAACTCCGAACGAGGTGGACAACGCCAGCGAGATGTCGCCGGAATCGATCGGCTGCGCCAGCACCGACTGCAACCGCCCCACGAGAACGGCGACGGAGTCTCTGTCTTGCCCCTCCACGAGTACGGCGAACTCATCAGCACTCAGTCGCGCCACGGCAGCATCGGGACCGCAGTTGCCACTCAAGCGCCGCCCGATCTCACCCAACACCGAATCCCCGGCGGAATGACCATGGGCATCGTTCACGGTGCGGAAGTCGTCCACGTCGAGCACCACGAGAGCCATGCCACCGTCCGCCGAGGCCGTCAGCCGGTGCATGGCCGCGTCCATGCGGTCGTTGAGCGCTGATCTGTTGAGCAGGCCGGTCGCGGAGTCGAACAGGGAGTTCCAGGCGACAGCTTCCTCCGCGGCCCGACGTGCTGTCACGTCCTCCACATGGACGACGAAGTCCGCCTGCTGACCCTGACTGTCGTCCAACGGACTGACGGTGATGATGACGAGACGGTCACCGCCGATGCGGGTGTGCATATGCAGTTCGGCCTGGGGACTCCATCCTCGCGATCGACGGATGAAGAGTCTGCGCAGAGCCGTCAACTCCTGGTGGGGAACGCAGGACGCGAGATCAGAACCCACCAGGTCCGGCGACGACCGACCGGTTACGCGGGCGAACGCCTCATTCGCGGCAGCGATCAGCAATCTGTCACCCGTCCGGGAGATCCGCAGGGTGGGGACCGGGGAACGCTCGAACATGGCGTTTGCGAGGACACTTTGAACTCGCTCCCGCTCGGCCAACGCCTCGCGTTCGGTGATGTCGGTCCGGACTCCACCCATCGCCACGACACGTCCCGAGCCGTCGCGGATGGGGAAGCGGTCCGAGAGCACGGTGACGGTGGACCCGTCGGGCATAGGCAGGATTTCGGTGACCACTCGACCGACCCCCGAACTCATCACATCACGGTCGACCTCGGCGATCTGTGCGGCGATGTCGGCGCCGAAGATCTCTTCGTCGGTGACGTCGGTGACTCCCGCCCGGTCACGATACGGCCCTCCTCCCAACTGGATGTAACGGCCGGAGCCTTCGCTGTCGAACGCCTTGATGTACCACATGGGTTCGACGCTGCGCAGGAATGCCGAGTTGAAGTCACGGGCCCGTCGAAGCCGCGACAAGGCGGAGCGCTGCCGCCGCAGCAGAAGCACGATGGACAGTGAAACGATCGCGAGCAACCCGCCCACGACGGCTCGCTCCGGACGCAGCAGCGCTGCGCTGGGCCCGGCCAGCACAATGGCCGTGGCGGCCGCCAAACCGAGCACGAACAAAGTGAGCGAGGCGATGAAGACGCCGTACCGCCACCCCACGAGCAGTACCAGGGGTAGCACCAGCCACGCCGCCACTCCGATGTCGGCACTGACGTAGACGCCGATCACCCGTGGTGCGGCGAGCGTAGCCACCACGGCGATCACCGTGACGCCGGCGATCAGTTCGGGTGCGTGCGCCAGAGTCAGACCGGGGCGGTACGCGAGTGCTGCGGGAAGGACGATGAGACTTCCCAGTGTCGTCGCCGCCACAGTGGCCCCGAAATGCCCTCCCACCGCAGAAGCTGTATGCCCGAACAGTTGATGGCCGATCGCCACGATGGTGCCGGCCAGCAGGGAGGCGGCGGCGATCGCGGAGGGGTCCAGGGGGTGTCTCATCGTCACCTGGAGCAGCCGCAGGAAGATCCCGAGGCCCACCCCGGCCAGAACGGCGAGAACTCCGACGATCCAGGTGTGCGAGGTGTCGGCGTAGTCGGCCAGAAGGACCACCACGACGGCCGGTACCCCCCACCAAGCGATCGCCGCTCCCAACCGTGCGACCCACGCCGCCACATATCCCGTCGTCAGAGCCAGGACGGGGACACCTGCCACGGTGACCAGCCAGGTGTCACCCATCACCACGAGGACCAGCCCCGCCATCGCGGAGACGAGCAGGAGGGGGCGGCGGGCGATCGCTTGATCGCCGGTCATGGACCCACCGCCGCGGTCGAGCCGAGCAGGTAGCCCTGGGCCATGTCACAGCCCTCCGCCCGCAGGAACTCGGCCTGGAGCGGCCGTTCGACTCCCTCGGCCACGACCGCCCAGCCCAGATCGTGTGCGACCGAGATCACGGAGGCCACCAGGGCATCGATCTCCGCGCGCAGTCCCAGCCCGGCGACGAGTTCGACGTCGATCTTGAGGATGTCCACGGGGAGATCCGGCAGAGAGATCAGCGGGACCGGTCCAGTGCCGAAATCGTCCATCGCAACGCGGAATCCGTGCTCGCGAAGTTCGCGCAAACGCTGGACTGTGGTGCCACCTCCGGAGAGCGTCCCGCCACTGGGCGGGATGCCACCCCCGGAGAGCATTGTCGCTTCCGAGACCTCGACCACGATGTCGGACGGTTGCAGCCCGGCCGTCAGGACACGGTCGAGCATGTTCTCGGCGAACCCGGCGATCTCGAGCGATCGCGCGGAGACGTTGACAGCCAACCAGCTGTCGCCGGAGCCGTGCTTGTCACGCTTCCACTGCAGACCCAAGTCGACGACCTGCTCGTCCAGATAGGCAAGCAGCCCGGCCTCATCGGCGGCTGCCAGGAACTGCGTGGGAGTCAGGACTGCACTGGCGCCGATGGGAAGCCGCGCGAGAGCTTCGTACCCACAGGCGTAGTGGTCGGAGAGTCGGAAGATGGGTTGCACGACGATCCGGAGCTGGTCCTCCCCGATGGCCCGTCGCGCCACATCGACCATGCGTACTCGCCGCAGGACCTTCTCCTCGAGGTCGGCGGCGAAGAACTCGACCCGGTTACGGCCCCGCTCTTTCGCTCGATACATGGCCAGGTCGGCCCGCCGCAGAAGGTCCTCCCCCGAAGTGCCGGCGTCGGAAGTCTGGGCAACCCCGATTGAGGCAGCGATTCGATGCGTCCGACCGTGAGCCTCGAACGGTCCTTCCATGGCCGCCCTGATCCGCTCCGCCACCAGCGCTGACTCAACCGACGATTCCAAGGAGTCGCACACGACGACGAACTCGTCACCGCCCATCCGGGCGACGACATCATCGCCGCGCACGGCCGCCACGATTCGACCGGCGACATCGCGCAGAACCGAGTCGCCCGCGCGATGGCCGTGCGTGTCGTTGATGGTCTTGAAGCCATCGAGGTCGACGAACAGCAGCGCCACCGTGCCCGGGCGACGACCCAACCGGGCCAACACGCGGCCGAGGTGACTCATCAGGACTGCTCGATTCGGGAGCCCGGTCAGAGGATCGTGTGAGGCACGATGGGCCAAGGCCCGCTCGGCTTTGCGGTATTGGGTGATGTCGTCGAACGCCATGACGATCACGTCCGGTCGATCACGACGTTGCACCTCCGTGACGCCGATCGACACCCACACGACTCCCCACCCGGCGCGAACTATTCGCACTTGCACCGGATGTGCGGGGTCGAACAGTCTGGCGGAGTCGAGGTCCACCTGCGCGCCGTCATCCGGGTGCACAAAGTCGGTCAACGGCCTGCCGATCACGGCTTGCCTATCAGCGGCCACCAAATGCAGGAAGGCGTCGCTCATGTCCAGAATCTCGCCGGCGCGCGAAACAACGATCGTGGGGGTGGGGCTGAGTCGGAACGCCAACTCGGAGAATGGCCCAGAGTCGCTTTCCGTCGAGTCCATCGCCACCTCCTGACGTCAGGTTAGCGGGGCTTCACCCTCTGTGGCCGGGCGTTCTCAAGTACCGAACGCCACGAGAGTCTTGGAGACCGATTCCGGCGATGCCTTCCGGCGTGAGCCCCTGCTCCGCCAAGATATCGGCGCGTCGACCCTGAGTGAGGAATTCGGGACGAAGGCCCAGTGCGACGACCGGCCCCGGGGCCAGCGCCTCGGCCAAGGCAGCACCGACCCCGCCGCGCCGGTTGCCGTCCTCGACGCAGACGACCAGACGGAAGTCCCGGGCCAGGTCCACCAGTGATTCCGAGACGGGAAGGACCCAGCGGGGATCGACGACAGTCACCTGCACCCCTTCGTCCTTGAGGAGATGACCAGCATCAACGGCGACCGGAGCCATGGCACCGACCCCGATGATGAGGACCTCATTGCCCCACTCCGCCAGGACATCCACTGATCCACTGCGGCGCAAGGCGGGCAGTTCGTCCGGCAGGGTTCCCTTGGGGAAACGCAGGACAGTCGGGCCGTCGTCCACGTCCAATGCCTCGCTCAACTCCGACTGCAGCGTGACACCGTCGCGAGGAGCGGCCACAGCCAGCCCCGGCACACCGGCGAGCAGCGGCAGATCCCACATGCCGTTGTGGCTGGCACCGTCGTCACCCGTGACACCCGCCCGGTCGAGAACGATTGTCACCGGCAGTCCGTGCAGGGCGACATCGAGGAGCACCTGGTCGTAGGCGCGGTTGAGGAAGGTCGCGTAGACGGCCACCACTGGGTGTCGCCCGCCCATGGCGAGCCCCGCGGCGCTCGTGACGGCATGCTGTTCGGCGATTCCCACGTCGAAGCAACGATCCGGATGAACGGCGGCGAAATCAGACAGCCCGGTGGGACCGGGCATGGCAGCCGTGATGGCCACGACATCGGGGCGGCGTGACGCCTCGGCGATGAGGCTCTCCGAGAAGACCTGGGTCCAGGTGCGAGTGGGTGCCGCAGTGGGTCGACCCGTCTCGGGATCGATGACCCCAACGCCGTGGAATCGGTCAGCCTCGTCCGTCTCCGCCGGGGCATATCCTCGGCCTTTCTGAGTGATGCAGTGGACGATGACGGGGCCGGGGTATCGAGTGGCCTGACGCAGGGTGCTCTCGACGAGTTCGACATCGTGACCATCGATCGGGCCCACGTACTTGATGCCGAGATCCTCGAACATGCCCTGGGGGGTGACGATGTCCTTGACGCCCTTCTTGACGCCGTGCAAGGCCTCGTACATCGGGCGACCCAGCACTGGCGTGCGGTTCAGCGCGCGCCTTCCCCAACCGAGGAATTTCTCGTATCCCTGGGTGGTCCGCAGGGTAGCCAGGTGATGAGCGACTCCACCGATGGTCGGCCCATAGGACCGTTCGTTGTCATTGACCACGATGACCATCGGCCGGTCTGCGGTGGCGATGTTGTTCAGCGCCTCCCAGGCCATGCCCCCGGTCAACGAGCCATCCCCGACGACGGCAACGATGCGTCGTTGGCTGGACTCACCGCTGAGTTGCCATGCCTTGGCCAGTCCGTCGGCGTAGGACAGCGCGGTCGAGGCGTGGGAGTTCTCGATCCAGTCGTGGGGGCTTTCGGCCCGCGACGGGTAACCTGACAAGCCACCGGGTTGGCGCAGGGTTGAGAAGTCACCGCGGCGCCCCGTGAGAATCTTGTGGACGTATGTCTGGTGACCGGTGTCCCACAGGATCGCGTCCCGGGGGGAGTCGAACACGCGATGCAGGGCGATTGTCAGTTCGACGACGCCGAGGTTCGGGCCAAGGTGACCCCCAGTGCGAGCGACGGACTGGACCAGGAACTGCCGAATCTCGGCCGCGAGTTGGGTCAGGTCCTCAGAGCTGAGGTCCGCCAGATCGGCTGGACCATTCACGCCATCGATGACCGCCACGCCCTCGAGTGTAAGCCCGAATACACGTATCCACCGGCTGGCGCTGCGCGTCCGGGGCCGTGCCTCGGGTTCGGATCGCCGTGGGTTCAGCCATTCACAGTCGGGGACGCCAACGGACCCCCGCCAAGGCTTCGGCGACCTGCTCGACCTGACGGCGGGACTCTGTGACCTCCGTGGCCAGTGCCTCGATGGCGGTGAGGATCGCGGCGAGATCTGCGGGTGTCACGACATCGGTGAGTCGTCGCCGGGCGGAGGCGTACGAGCGGCGCAGACCCTCAAGTTCGGATTCCAGCCCATCCGACACCAGCAGCGCCAACGCCCGCGGATGCCTACGCAGCACCGGCTGGGTGCGCCAGGAACCGGGAGCCCGGTCCAGCAGCCAACCGGTGACCCGCTCGCTGAACTCCCCCGCCTGCGGCGGGGGCAGGTCCCGGGGCCAGCCCGGCGGGGCGGTCACACCAACAGGGAACGAAGCACGAACTGGAGGATCCCACCGTTGCGGAAGTAGTCGGCCTCCCCCGGGGTGTCGATCCGCACGACCGCATCGAACTCGATGACCCGCCCGTCCTCGGCAGTGGCGCGTACCGGCACCGATGCGGGTACCGGACCATCGTTGATGGTTGCGACGCCCGCGATGTCGATGGTCTCGGTCCCCGTGAGTCCCAGAGACTCCGCTGAGTCGCCGTCCGCGTATTGCAGTGGCAGTACCCCCATGCCGATCAGGTTCGACCGGTGGATGCGCTCATAGGACTCGGCGATGACCGCCCGCACACCGAGCAGGGCCGTTCCCTTAGCTGCCCAGTCCCGCGATGACCCGGAGCCGTACTCCTTGCCGGCGAGCACGACGAGCGGTACGCCCGCCGCCCGGTAGTGTTCGGCGGCGTCGAAGATGGTGACCTGCGGGCGCTGAGGGTCGAGCAAGTCGACGGTGACTCCGCCCTCGACGCCGGGCACCAACTGGTTGCGCAACCGGATGTTGGCGAAAGTACCCCGGATCATGATCTCGTGATTGCCCCGCCGCGAGCCGTAGGAGTTGAAGTCCTTGGGTGCGACGCCGTGGTCGGTCAGGTAGCGGCCCGCGGGGCTGTCGCGCTTGATCGCCCCTGCGGGTGAGATGTGGTCAGTGGTGACCGAGTCGCCCAGTTTCGCCAGCACACGAGCTCCCGAAATGTCGCTGACGGGCTCGGGCTGGGTGGTCATGCCGTCGAAGTAGGGAGGTTTGCGCACGTAGGTGCTTTCCGGATCCCACGTGAACGTGTCACCGGTCGGGGTGGGGAGCGCTCGCCAACGTTCGTCGCCCGCGAAGACATCGGCGTATCGACTGGCGAACATGTCGGCATCGATCGCCTGTTCGATCGTCTGCTGGATTTCCGCCGGGGTGGGCCAAAGGTCAGCCAGGTAGACCGGTTCGCCGGCGGGGTCATTTCCCAATGGTTCCGTTGTGATGTCGAGATTCATCGTGCCGGCCAGGGCATACGCAACAACCAACGGCGGCGAGGCCAGGTAGTTCATCTTCACGTCGGGGTTGATGCGACCTTCGAAGTTGCGGTTGCCCGAGAGCACCGCAGCCACGGCTAAGTCACCCGAGCGAACAGCTTCCGACACTTCGGTCGGAAGTGGACCGGAGTTGCCGATGCAGGTCGTGCACCCGTATCCGACGAGGTCGAAACCGAGTTTGTCGAGGTAGGGGGTCAGGCCGGCCTTGTTCAGGTAGTCGGTGACGACCTGGGACCCTGGGGCCAGGGTGGTCTTGACCCAGGGCTTGCGACTGAGGCCACGTTCCACGGCCTTCTTCGCGAGCAGACCGGCTCCCAACATCACCGACGGATTCGACGTGTTGGTGCACGACGTTATCGCTGCGATGACGACCGCCCCATGGCCCAGGTTCACCTGCTGCCCCGACAGGTCCGCCGCCACCGTGGCGTCGGGCTGATCGGAGTAGTCCGGCAACGCGGCCCGGAAGGCCGCGGCCGCTGCAGAGAGATCGATGCGGTCCTGGGGCCGTTTGGGTCCGGCGATCGAAGGCCGCACCGTGCTCAGGTCGAGTTCGAGGAACTCCGAGTAGGTGGCCTCCCGACTGGGGTCATGCCACAGTCCCTGTTCTTTGCTGTACGCCTCGACCAGGGCGATCTGCTGGTCGGTGCGACCAGTCAGGCGCAAGTAGCGCAGGGTCTCGTCGTCGATGGGGAAGACCGCGGCGGTGGATCCGTACTCCGGGCTCATGTTGCCGATGGTCACCCGGTTGGCCAGCGGCACCGCTGCCACCCCGTCGCCGTAGAACTCGACGAACTTGCCGACAACGCCGTGCGCTCGCAGGATCTCGGTGATGACAAGCACCAGATCGGTTGCAGTCGCTCCCTCGGGCAACTGGCCACTGAGCCGGAAACCGACCACTCGCGGGATGAGCATCGAGACCGGCTGGCCGAGCATGGCAGCCTCGGCCTCGATGCCTCCGACCCCCCAGCCGAGGACACCGAGTCCGTTGACCATGGTGGTGTGGGAGTCGGTGCCCACACAGGTATCTGGGTAAGCCTGGCCGCCGTTGGCCATGACCACCCGTGCGAGCGCTTCGACGTTGACCTGATGAACAATGCCAGTGCTGGGGGGGACGACCTTGAATCCGTCAAAGGCCGTCTGTCCCCAGCGCAGGAACTGGTAGCGCTCCCGATTGCGTTCGTACTCGAGTTCGACATTGCGCTCGGCTGCATCGGACGTCCCGAAGTAGTCCGCAATGACCGAATGGTCGATGACGAGCTCGGCCGGAGCCAGAGGGTTGATCCGCTCGGGGTCACCGCCCAAGTCGCGCACCGCTTCTCGCATAGTGGCCAGATCCACGACACACGGCACCCCAGTGAAGTCCTGCATGATGACTCGTGCCGGGGTGAACTGAATCTCGTCGGTGGGAACGGCTGCAGCGTCCCACCCCGCGAGCGCGCTGATCTGCTCGGCGGTGACATTGGCGCCATCTTCGGTGCGCAACAGGTTCTCCAGGAGAACCTTGTGGGTGAACGGCAGGTGCGCGGACGCCGGCAACGCGTCGATCCGGAAGATCTCATAGGTCTCGGCTCCGACTTGCAGAGTCGCACGGGCATCGAAACTGTTGCGGCTGACAGCCATGGTCTCCCTCTCATCCCCGACCAGGTCCTCGGCAGGGCGCCGATGATCTCCTCGGCGGAGCGCCAATAGTCTAGTGCGACGGTCAGCGGCGCAGGACCGCCACTGTCTCGACGTGGTGTGTCATCGGGAACAGGTCGAAGCCGGTGATCTCATCGACCTCCCAGCCCTGCCGGATCAGCAATCCTGCATCCCTCGCCAAGGTGGCAGGATCACAGGCGACGTAGACGAGGGTATGGGCACTCGTCCGCGTCAGTCCCGTGACCACCCCTTTGCCGGCTCCCTTGCGGGGGGGATCGAGAACGATAACCTCAACGGGGGCATCGGGTTCAGCTGCGAGCCAGCGACCGACGTCTGCCGCGAACACGCGTACTGCCGGCAGATCGGACAGGTTGAGCGCGGCCTGATCGGCAGCCCGGCGATCACCTTCGACGGCCATCACCTGCTGGCGGGGGGTGGCCAGCGAGCCGGCCAGCAGACCGACACCGCAGTACAGGTCCCACCAAGCGGTGACTGAGGAGACGTACGGGGCAACCGCCTGGACCAAGGTCTCGGGAGCGGACACATGGACCTGCCAGAACAGGTCGGCCGAAACTGTCCAGTGACGATCGGCCACTTCATGGTGAACCTCGGGCGCGTGGGCCGTCGGGACAGGCGCGACCACCGCCTGATCGGGTTGGTCGACAACGAGCACCTCCGCACCTGGCTGCCCAGGGTCCAATCCCGCAAGGCGACGGTTGATGCCCGGCATCGAAATGGGGCAGGTCTCGATGCACACCACCTCATGATCTGCATGGCGGCGCAGTCCCCAGCCGCCCTCCCGATCAGCGGCGAACCGCGTCCGGGTCCGCCAGCCCGATCCGGAGCGGGGAACCGCCTGAACTTCTACGGGTCGATCGAGATCGGCCAACCGTGAGAACTGCTCGGAGATGACTTGGGCTTTGAGTTCCCGTTGATGGGCTTCGGCGATGTGCTGGAAGTCGCATCCCCCGCAGAGGCCGGCCATGTCGCATTCCGGGGTCACACGTTGCGGAGAAGGAGTGATTACCTCCACGACGTCCGCGAACAGGTACCGGCCCCGCGGGCCCGACCCGGTGATCTCAGCCCTGACCGTCTCACCGGGGATCGCGTGCCGAACGAACACGACCTGCCCCTCATGGCGTCCGACGCAGTGGCCCCCATGGGCGATCCGGTCGACGGTGAGCGTGATCACCGCCGGGTCACCGGTGGGGTCACCCCGTCGGCGGGAGGCTGCACGGCTTCAGTGCTGCCGAGCCGGATGGCCTCTGCGATCGGGTTCTCGGACTGATCGCCGGGATCAACGGCGGACTGCAGTTGCCATGGCACGGTCACCAGGACGACATTCTTCGAGAACATCAGGCGGGCGCGCAGCCTCAGCGCCGACTGGTTGTGCAGCAGGTGTTCGTACCAGTGGCCCACCACGTATTGGGGGATGTACACGGCAACGAGGTCGCGCGGTGACTCCCGCCGCAGGTTCTTGACGTGCTGCACGACCGGGCGTGTGATCTCTCGATAGGGGGAATCCAGCACTCGCAGAGGAACCGGGATCTCGCGACGCTCCCATTCCGCCATCAGTTGCTGAGTCTCTCCCGGGTCGACATTCACGGTGATGGCCTCCAGCACTGCTGGACGGCTTCCGCGCGCATAGGCCAGAGCCCGCAGGGTGGGTTTGTGAATCTTGGAGACCAGGACGAGCGCCAGTACCCGAGACGGCAGCGTGACCTTCTCATCGTCACGATCCAAGGCGAGCTCGACGTTGACACGGTCGTAGTGGGCGCGGATGGCCCTCATCAACAGATAAAGAAGAGGGATCAAGATGCAGACGATCCAGGCACCGCGAGTGAACTTGGTGACGATGACAATGATCAGCACCGAACCTGTCAGAACTGCTCCGATGGAGTTCACCACCCGCGATCGGCGCATGTGAGCGGGTTTGTCCGCCGGCGATGGATCACGCAACTTGCGGGTCCAGTGGATCACCATCCCGATCTGGCTCAACGTGAACGAGATGAACACGCCGACGATGTACAACTGGATCAGCGAACTGACATCCGCTTTGAAGATGAACACCAACACAGCCGCCATGAGCGCCAAAGCCAGGATCCCATTGCTGTACGCGAGCCGGTCGCCACGGGTGTGCAGTTGCCGGGGTAGGTAACCGTCTCGCCCGAGCACCGACCCCAGCACGGGAAACCCATTGAAAGCGGTGTTGGCGGCGAGCACCAGAATTGCCGCGGTGGCGATGGACACGATCGCCACCGCCCACGTCGCGTCACCGAAGACCGCTTCAGCGATCTGGACGATCACCGTCTTCTGACTCTGGCCCGCTGGAAGACCGATCAACTCGCTGTCGTTGTCTGTAACCTTGACCCCGGTCTGGATGGCGAGGAAGGTGATGGCCCCGAACATGCTGGTGGCGATCAATCCGAGCGCCAGCAAGGTAGTGGCAGCGTTGCGGCTCTTCGGCGGTCGGAACGCAGGGACCCCGTTGGCGATGGCTTCGATGCCGGTGAGAGCTGTGGTGCCCGACGAGAACGCCCGCGCCAACAGAAACACGAGCGCAACCCCCAGATACTCGTGTTCAGCCTCGATCTGCCAGGCGGCGCTCTCCGCAACCATCTGCTGCCCGCTCGTCGCCTTGATGATCGCCGTCAGCACCATGGCCCCGATGCTGAACATGAACAGGTAGGTGGGAATAGCGAACAAGGACCCGGACTCGCGGACACCCCGCAGGTTGAGGAAAGTGATGGCCGCGATCGCGAGCAAAGCGATCAAGACGGTGTTCTCTTCCACGAATGTCGAGATCGAGGCAAGACTTGCGACACCAGCCGAGATGCTGACCGCGACGGTGAGCACGTAATCCACGAGGAGAGCCGACGCCACAAGTACGCCTGCGCGGGGACCGATATTCGTGGTGACGACTTCGTAGTCGCCCCCACCGGACGGGTACGCATGCACATTCTGGCGATAGGACGCCACGACCACGAAGTAGACGACAACCACCATCGCGGCGATCCACGGTCCGTACTGGTACAGCGAAGCGCCGCCCAAAGCCAGCACGACGAGGATTTCCTGAGTGGCGTAGGCGTTGGACGAGAGGGCGTCGGACGCAAAAACAGGAAGTGCGATCCGCTTGGGCAACAGGGTCTCGTCCAACTTGTCGCTGCGTAATGCGCGGCCGACAACTACTCGCTTCGCGTATTCGGACAAGCCCACGAGTCCTCATAGTAGGGTTCCGCGCGCGCGGCGGGTGAACCGCGCCGTGTAGCGTTGGTCGGCGGAGCCGGCCAGAAGGGATCGCACGCGTGCACATCGTCATCATGGGCTGCGGTCGGGTGGGTTCAGCATTGGCTCTCAAGCTCGAGGAGGAAGGGCACTCTGTGGCGGTCATCGATCGCGATGCTGCTTCATTTCGACGCCTCGGACCGACCTTTCGAGGCACCACCGTCACCGGGGTCGGATTCGATCGCGACACCCTGAGGCGGGCCAACATAGCTGAGGCGCATGCGTTCGCTGCCGTCAGCAGCGGTGACAACTCCAACATCTTGGCGGCCCGCGTCGCGCGTGAGACGTTCGCCGTCGAGAACGTGGTCGCGCGCATCTACGATCCGAAGCGAGCCGAGATCTACGAGCGCCTCGGTATCCCGACGGTCGCGACGGTGGCCTGGTCCACTGGCCAGATGCTCAGACGTCTCATGCCCGAAGGAGCCTCCGAGGAATGGCGCGACCCGAGCGGCACCGTGATCCTGGCGCAGATGACTGTGAACCCTGAGTGGATCGGGCACCGCATCCGGTGGATGGGTGAACAGACCGGATCGCGAATCGCCTTCGTCACTCGTTACGGCGAGGGGCTGCTACCCGACGCCGACACGGTGCTGCAGGAGGGGGACTTGTTGCACATCGTCATGCGGGCCGACGAGCGCGACAGCGTGGAGAAGGCTCTGCGGCAACCGCCGAAGGAGACGCCGTGAGAGTAGCCATCGCCGGCGCCGGCAAGGTCGGCCGTAGCATCGCGCGGGAACTGATCGCCAACGGCCACCAGGTCCTGCTCATCGACCGCGATCCCGACATCGTGTCGGGCAGTGTCGTGAAAAGCGCCGAGATCCTGCTCGCGGATGCCTGCGAGATCTCGTCGCTCAACGAGGCCGACCTGGCCAACTGCCAGGTGGTGGTCGCCGCGACAGGTGACGACAAGTCCAACCTCGTAGTCTCCCTGCTCGCAAAGACCGAGTACGGCGTCCCCCGCGTGGTCGCCCGAGTGAACCACCCGAAGAACGAGTGGATGTTCGACGAGTCCTGGGGCGTCGATGTCGCGGTCTCCACCCCACGCATGCTGTCCGCGCTCGTCGAAGAAGCGGTGACCGTGGGCGATCTGGTGCGACTGTTCACCTTCCGACAGGGCGAGGCCAACCTGGTGGAGTTGACACTGCCCGCCGACTCGAGTTTGGCCGGCTCCCGCGTCGGTGACGTTGCCTGGACGCCTGACACCGCGCTCGTGGCCATCGTGCGAGGGACGCACGTCATTGCTCCCACACCTGACGACCCCCTCGAGTCGGGGGACGAACTGCTGTTCGTGTGCAGTCCGGCCCAAGAGGAGGCCCTGCAACAACTACTGTCGCCTGGCCATGTGCACCGGTCCGCCGGCGACGACGTCGACGACGACGACTGACGCGGGGTTTCAGTCGGCTCGCCGAGATGTCAGTCGACTCGACGCGCTGCGTCGGGATCGACGACCGTGACCTCTTCGTCGGACGAGTCGATCTCCTCAGTGGTCGGCCCAGGGTCCGCGCGTTCGTCCCGCCGCAGCACAGGAGCCATGATCCGATAGGACAGGTACGCCACCAGAAGGAACAGCGGCCAACCCATGGCGAGTTTGGCGACTCCGAGGATCTCCACGGCACCAGCGAAGTACAAGGGCACCTGCACGACGAGGCGCAGGGCGAACATCCCGGCCCACAGCCATGTCGCGGCTGTTGCCGCACTGCGGGCCCTGGGGTCGCGCGACCAGGACGTCAGGTCCCCCGTCACGGCGCCAGCGGCGTATCCCACCAGAGGGCGCCGGATCAGCGCGGAGATCGCGAAGACCGCCGCATAGGCGGCGTTGATCAACAGACCCGGGAGAAAGAAGTCCTCGGCGCGTCCAGTTCGTGCTGCGAAGAACGCGGCGATCCCGACGCCCACGAGGCCCGCGAGAATCTGCTGGAGTGATTCGCCACGCACCTTGCGGAGGATCGCCACCACGACGCCCGCGGCGACCGCGGCCCATACGGAGGGCATCAATTGCGATCCGGAGACCAGGTACACGACCAGGAACACCGCGGTCGGTAGTCCGGAATCCAGTAGTCCGCGGCTGCCCCCGATGCCGCTCGCAAGCGCGGACGAGACGTCGGCGGAACTCACCCGCCGGTCGTCCGGGGTGCTCACGTGGTTCCGCGGGGACGCAACGAGTACCGCGGATTAAAAATCGTCACCGTGTCGTCCAGGCAGGTCATGCGGCCCGTGATGGTGATGGCTCGACCGGCTTCGATGCCGGCGATCTGCCGCCGCCCCAGCCAGACCAGAGTCATGTGACCGGTGCCGTCGTAGAGATCGGCCTCAAGAGCCGGTGCTCCGGCGACGGGTCGAACGATGACGCTGTTCAACACGCCACAGGCGGTCACGACGTCGCCGCGGGAACAGGCATTGATCGGTGTCGCGCCTGCCTCCTCAGCGACTTGTTGGAGGTCTTTCTCCTCCGTGGCACCACGGGACAGACCGGTGGCGAGCCGGGAGCGCGCAGCCTGCAACAGACCCATAGCCTCAGGCTAACCGCGCCGCGCCGACTCGGCCAGCGGTTGGTACGTCACGATGGGGGGATGGACCATACGGCGGCTGAACCTGCGGCGCATGAACTCGACGCCTGCCGCCTCGTGTTGGCTCATGGCGCGGGATCTGACGCGCGATTCCTCGAGTTGGCTTTCCCGGCCGACCGGTTAGGGGTGCGGGAGACCGTCGTGGTCGACGATCGCACGGGACGCATCGACCGGATCATGACGGCTCTGGCACACGCCGCCGCAGACCCTGTCCCCACCATCCTTGGGGGTGTGTCGTTGGGTGCTCATGCTGCTGCCGCGTTGCTGGCCCGACCCGACCTACCGCGACATGTGGTCGCCGGTCTTCTCGTGATGCCGGCATGGACTGGGCACCCGGATCCCGTGGCTGACCTGACCCACGCTGCCGGCGACGCCCTGGCGGTGCTGGGGCCCGAAGGAGTGCTCGCCGAACTCGATCCAGACGACTGGGTGACACCGCAACTGGCTCGCGCCTGGGCGCACCGCACGGCGGCGGATCTGGTGCAGGAACTGCTCACCGCTGCCACGCAGGACGCTCCGGATGCTGCGGCGATGGCGAGGATTTCGGTGCCGTGCGCCATCGTGGCCTTGGCCGACGACCCGCTGCATCCGGTGTCCGTCGCGACTCGTTGGCAGCAACTGATCCCCACTTCGGAACAGGTCTCGATCCCCCGAGAAGGACCCGGTGACGGACTCTGGGTGTTCGCGACAGCGGCACGCGAGGCCCTGCTGCGCCTTCAGTTCTGAGGCGGTCCTCCCGGCTCAGACAGGCTCCTGAGAACCGTCGTCGCCGTCGGATTCCTCCACCTGACCGGGCACCTCGGTGGGCAGGGTGAGGGACAGGGCGACTCCCACGGGCATGGCGGCGTCGCCGCGCACGACGACGATGGAACGGAACAAGTCCTCGAGCGGCCCGGCGGTCTCGCGATCGGTCCCCGCTCCGAACATGACCCCCTGCAAAGTCCACCGCGGACCGTCGACCCCCACGAACCGGATGGGTTGCACGACGTTGTTGCCTTGCTCGTCCTGCGCCGTCAGCGCCGCTGCTATCTCGTTGCCGAACGGACCGGCGGACTCGTCCACCGTTCCGCCGCCGGAACTGATCTCGCGGCGCAGTTCGGTCAGTGCCTGCTCCCAGCCGCCTCCCGACTTCGGTCCCGCGAACGCCCGCACCTGGACAGCACCCGCACCATGGACCAAGGTGACCGCTGCGGGCTCGTTGGTCTCGGGGTCGATCTCGACTCGGATCTCCAACCCGTCGACGAGGGGGATCTGCACGGCACCGAAGTTGATGCGTTCGGCCACCATGGGGTCCGGCTCGACGACCTCTTCGATGTCGAATGGACCCGCACTCCGGTCCACGGCGACCGGTTCCGGCGGGGCCGGCTCTTCATCGGAAGAGGCATCCTCGTCGGCGTGAGCGGTTCCGTCGGTGACCCCGTCCCACTCGTCGCTGTCGGGCTGCGTGGAATCGTCCGTGGCCTTCTTACGCTTGAACATCACCGCTGTCCTTCCGCCGAACTGTGCCCTGTGGAGCCGAAGCCACCTGAGCCGCGATCACTTCCCGGTAACTGATCGACCTCATGCAAGCGCACTTCGGGGACCCGTTGCACGATCATCTGGGCGATACGGTCGCCGCGCTGGAACTCCACCTGCTGCCGCGGATCGTGGTTGATCACGATCACCTGGATCTCACCGCGGTAGCCGGCGTCCACTGTGCCGGGAGAGTTCACCAGGCTGACTCCGTGCCGCACCGCGAGCCCACTGCGCGGAACGACGAAAACTGCGTATCCCCGAGGCAGGGCCAGCGCGATGCCGGTCGGCAACAACTCACGAGCGCCGGGCGGGATCGTTGCGGATCGCGTAGTGACCAGATCCAGACCCGCGTCCCCGGGATGAGCTCGGGCGGGCAATGGAACACCCGGGTCGAGCCGCTGGATCAACACATCCACGCCCGTCATGGATTCAACTCCAGGCCCCAAGTGAGTTCGCGCGACAACTGATCGACATCACGGCGGCGACCATGCGTGGTGAAGTGTTCGAGCGGGACCTGGATGAACAACCCCGCGGCCTCCGCCACCACCGTGCCATCGTCGAAGCGCCCGACCCCCGAGGTCATGACCTTGCGACCGTCGACCTTGTCGATGCGCGCCTCAATGGTGACCTCGCGTCCCACCGGCACCGGTTTGCGGAAATCGACTTCCAGGCGTCCGGTGACCGCGGGGGTGAGCAACAACCAGTTCGACGCACCCAGGACTTCGTCGAATGCGGCCGCCAGGATGCCGCCGTGGACAAGTCCCGGGGCTCCCTGATGTTCCTCCAGCACCACGAAGTGGCCCGTCATGGTCAGACCTTCGCCGGCGACCATGCGCAGGTGAAGACCACTGGCATGGTCTCGGCCGCAGCCGAAGCAGTAGGGGAAATGGCTGGGCAACTCCGTGCCGGCTGCGGGGGCCTGGGGATGGCGCTGCAACTCCTCACTCACAACTCGACCCTACCCAACGGACTCGCCCTCCCGGTGGCCAGCCGGGCTGGGCTGCACCGCGGGTGCCACCCGGGCCGTGGCACGATCGGCACGTGACATGGCACGAAGGCGAGGACGGAAGTGTCGTCTCCTACCGGGAACGGCTCGTGGCCCCTTGGTGGCTGTGGCTGATCGGGTTGTCCTTCGCCGCTGTGGTCGCCGTGGCGTACGAATACGCCCTGGGAACGGTGGCGGCCGCCGCGGCCGGCCTGCTGCTGGGGCTCGGTGTCGTCGCGCTTCTGATCAGCTCGATCACCGTGATTCAGGTGGATGACAAGGTGCTCCGCGTTGGACGCGCTCGGCTCCCGCTGAAATGGGTCGGCACAGTCGAGGCCCTGGACAGCGACGCCGCCGCCCGCGCTCGCACCTTGGAGTTGGATCCCGGAGCACACCTACTTCTGCGCACGTGGGCGGCACCGGGTGCGGTCCGGGTCTTCGTACTGGACCGTGCGGACCCTCATCCCTACTGGCTGGTATCCAGTCGCCGACCCGCTGCTCTGGCCGATGCCATCACAACCGCTGTCGAGAAGTCCCAGGCGACTGGCCAAGAACTGCCGGAGCAGGCAGGCTAGTGTCCCGGTGGAGATGCCTTGCGCTCGGTAAGAAGTCACACAGGGACTTCCAGCCCGGACATGAGTGATCAGACCGACGACAGCGACCGGGCCCACGACGCCAGTGACCAGACCGAAGCCGCCAGTGACAGACCGAAGCCGCCAGTGACAGACCAAAGGAGTTTCCGTGACGCGTGCCGATGTACTTCGCCTCAGCGCCCCGTTCCTCGCCATGGGTGGGGTGTGGGTCGCCCAGAAGGCCCTCACGAGCGGCTATCGGGCGGCCACCGGCAACACCCCGCCGACCGCCGACGATCTGGATGCACCCATAGCACGAGTGCTGTTGTACGCCGCGGCCGGTGCGATGGTCGCCGCGATCATCAACACCGCCGTGACGCGCCAGGTGACCCGCGCCAGTGTCAAAGCCGAGGCAAGAGCCGATTTCCCCGCCGTCTGACCGCGGTCAGGCAGGCCAAGAAGCCAGCATCACGACCCGGTCAGCCCAGACAGTCCGAGCAGATGCGATCGCGTTCGTCCGCCAGTTGGCTGATGTGATGGACGAGGAAGCATTCAGAGCACGTGAACTCGTCGCTCTGTTTCGGGATGACCCGCACCTCGAGGCTCTTGTCGGACAGATCGGCGCCCGGTAACTCGAGGTTCTCGGCGAGTTCGGTTTCATCGACGTCAACGCTGGCGCTGACTCGATCACCACGGCGTGCCTTGAGTTCCTCGATGCTCTCATCGGTGACGTCGTCGTCTGTCTTGCGGGGAGCGTCGTAGTCGGTTGCCATCGGCTGCCGTACACCTGCCTGTTCTGATCCTCATGCGGCCCCGGCATTGTGCCTTACCGATGGCCATTCCACACACCCGACAAGCCGGGAAGTAACGATTGCCACATCAGATCCCTCGCCGTTGCGGGCCGGGACGTGACATCCTCATGCTGCCCAGCGCCCAAAGGAGCCCGAATATGCCCCTGTACGCCATCGGCGAACACGAGCCGACCATCGCCGACTCCGCCTTTGTGCATCCGGACGCAGTCGTCATCGGTCGAGTGACCATCGGACCGGAGGCGACAGTGTGGCCAGGCGCTGTGCTGCGCGGTGACCATGGGGCCATCATCGTGGGGGCGCAGACATCGGTACAGGACGGAACCGTGGTGCACTGCACCTCCACGCTGGACACGATCATCGGGCAACGCTGCGTCATCGGGCACCGGGCCCACCTCGAGGGCTGCACGATCGAGGACGACTGCCTGATCGGGTCGGGTTCCGTCGTACTGCACCGTGCCGTCGTTCGCTCCGGGGCCCTGGTGGGAGCACAGGCCTTGGTGACCAACGACACTGAAGTGCCCGCCCGCGCACTCGCTCTGGGCGTCCCCGCCCGGATTCTGCCCGACAAGGTCCCACCCGGTGCGCACGACGACGCGGTCGCCGTCTACACGCGCAACGCCCACTGGTACAACGCGGAGCTGCGTCGACTCGACTGACAGTTCGACCCGACTGACAGGCCGACCCGACTGACAGGCCGACCCGACTGACAGGCCGACCCGACTGACAGGCCGACCCGGCCGACGGGTCGACCCGACTGGCACGATGCGAGTGGCTGGAGGCGCCACTCGCATCGGGAGGGCAACCGCGGTCAGTCGCCGGAGTCTGCCCGCAACTGCGCCAACGCCGTATCCAGTTGGCGGTACAGCTGCGGATTCGCGGCGATCAGCAGATCCGCGGACGCGGGAGTCCCCCGCAATCCAGCCACGACGGCCCCCGCTTCGGCCGCGATCGCACTCCCAGCCGCTCGGTCCCAGTCCTGCAGGCCTCGTTCGTAGTGAGCATCGATCCGACCTCGGGCGACCCAGCACAGGTCGACGGCCGCGGCGCCGACACGACGGATGTCACGGACCTGGGGCAGCAACGCCGCGACGATGCCCGCCTGCTGCTCACGACGTGCGCGCACATATCCGAACCCCGTCGATACGACGGCATCGGCGAGGTCGGGAATCTCCGACACCCGCAAGGGACGACGGACGCCCTGCTCGATGGTCCAACTGCCCGAACCCGCGATCCCGAGGTACTCCTCCCCCAATGCGGGGGCGACCACTGCCCCAGCCGCCATGAATCCATCGATCTCCACTCCGATCGACACGGCCCACGACGGTTGCCCGTAGAAGTAGTTGACTGTCCCGTCGAGCGGGTCCACGATCCATCGCACCGAACTCGCGGCTCCGCGGGTTCCTTGCTCCTCCCCGACGACCTGGTCGTCCGGGCGGGCCTCTTGGATGCGGCGACGCACCAGGTCCTCCGAGTCCCGGTCCATTGCCGTGACCAAGTCATGCGGTGACGACTTGGTCGCGAGAGCCTCGACGGCTCCCGCGCCCGGGAGAAGGAACGAACCGGCCTCGCGGGCGATGTCGAGGGCGAGTTCGGCGAGTTCAGTGGGTTCGCCGGGGCGATCAGTCACCGCTCCCCCACCGCAGGACCGCCACCGTGGGGGTCGGGGCAACAGCCAACCTGACACGAGAACCCGTCGCCGACGGCGAACAGGTCCCACACCAGATCGGTGAACCGCCCTTCGGACTGCGGTGGGTCCAATCGCTGCATCTCGATGCCCCGATCAGCAGCCGTCGCGGCGGCGACCGTGTCCAGGTCCCAACGTATTTCGAGGTTGTCGGCACAGAACCCGATGGGGGCGACGACGACGCGGCTCACACCGTCGTCGGCGGCGGACTCGATGGTGGGCGAGATGTCCGGTTCCAGCCACGGTTGGTGCGGCGGACCCGAGCGAGACTGGAATGCCAGGGTCCAGTCGAGCGGCTGAGCCATCCTGTCCCCCGCCCGCTCGGCAATCTCTGCCGCCAAAGCCTCGTGTTGGGCCAGATACCCGGTGATGCCCGGGACCGCGCCGCGGGCCTGGGCCACGGGCAGCGAGTGGGTGACGAAGACCACGCGGGTCCCCGGTCCGGGCTGAGCAGCGACAACGCGGTCGACCCAGATGTCCCGCAGGATCGGATGGTCATAGAAGCGCGGGAGGACCTTGACGTCGATCCCCGCGTAGTCGGCTCCGACCGTCAGGTTCTGTCGGTATTGGCGGCAACCGGAATACGACGAGAAGGCGCTGGTGATGAACGCCGCGACAGTCTGCACTCCCGCCTCGGCCATCATCGCGAAGCTGTCCTGTGGGAACGGATGACTGTTGCGGTTCGCGAGGTAGACCTTCTGCCCGCGCCATTGCCGTGGTGCCTGTTCGCGCAGCCGGGATACGAGGTCGCGGTTGTGACCGTTCAGCGGCGACACCCCATTGAAGGCGTGGTACTGCTCGGCGACGGCGGCCAGGCGTTCGTCTGGCACGTCGCGTCCGGCCACCACGTGCCGCAGGAACGGCATGACCTCGGCCATGGACTCGGGTCCCCCGAACGACATGACCACCAAGGCATCTACGTCATCGAAGCGCACAGGTTCACGGTAGCCCGCATCTGTGGGTGTGGGCTTGGCCTGGATCGGTGTGGCCGCGATGTGGCGTGGGGCCGGCGACGTGCGGGCGGCCCATGCAGGGGAGCCGACCGAAAGTGGGATCGGTTCCGAGCGGTAGCGTCGGTGGGTGGTCGGCACGTACACGGATCTGCTGCGTCGCCCGGGGGCCCTTCAGTTCGTGGCGGCGGGATTCGTCGGTCGACTGCCGATCTCGATGATCACCCTCGGAGTGGTCCTGTTGGTGACGGCCAGCGGGGGCAACTACGCGCTCGCCGGTGGGATGTCCGCCTCGTTCGCCTTGGCCGCGGCGTTCGTCGGTCCGCTCGGTGCCCGTTGGATCGACCGACGGGGGCAAGACCGCGTCGTTCCGATCCTGGCCACGGCGGAGGTCGCCTTCCTTCTGCTCTTCACGTGGGCCGTGTGGCAATCGGCGCCGATCCCCCTGCAGTTCGCGACCCTGGTCGGGGCCGGCGCAGTCGCGCCCAATGTGGGATCCCTGGTCCGGGCCCGCTGGGCAGCCTCGATCCGCGAGGAGCGGAGCCTGCGCTCGGCCTTTGCTCTGGAGGCGGTGGTCGACGAGTTGGTCTTCATCGTGGGGCCGCCGCTGGTCACCATTGTTGCCCTGTCCGTCAGCGAAGTCGCCGGCCTGATTCTGTGCGGCATTCTGTTGGCTACCGGCGCCTGGTGGCTCGCGACCCAGCGGGCCACCCAACCACCGGTCCGATTCCCAGAGGCCGGGGGGAGCCACCCGGCGATGCTCGGCGCGGGCCTGGTGGTGGTGACGGCCCTGATGCTCCTGTTGGGAGGAGTGTTCGGAGCATTCGAAGTCACGACCGTGGCATTCACGAAAACTCTCGGTCATGAGGAACTGACCGGGTTGGTCCTGGCGTTGTACGCAGTCGGAAGCCTGATCTCCGGGCTGGTCTACGGCGCGCGGCCACATACCCGGTCAGTGGCTCGCCAGTTGCTGATCGCGACGGCTGTGCTGGCTCTCGTCACGGCACCCCTGCCGTTCGTGGGCTCCTTGCCCCTGTTGATGGCGGCGGCGTTCCTGTCGGGCCTGTCCGTTTCCCCGGTCCTGATTCTCGCGATCGCCGCTGTGGAGAGACTCGTCCCCGCGGCACGACTGACGGAGGCGCTGACAGTCAATACGTCAGGTCTTGCCGTCGGGCTCGCCGTCGGATCACCCCTGTCGGGCGCCCTGATCGACCGATTCGGCGCGAGCAGCGGCTACTTGGTCATGGCGGGGTGCGGGGCGGCCACCGTGATCCTCGCAGGAGCCACCCACGGGATCCTGGCACGACAACTGGCGTCACCGTGAGGCTGGTCCGACACCCCGGAGCCGCCCGGGCGGGAGGCTCCGGTCACTCCGCGTACCCTTATCGGGAGCAACAAGGGGAGCGATGCAGAATCTGACCTTCGTCGGGCTGTCGGATGACGGCTCTGCGCTGATCCTGTCCGCAGGTGACGGCAACCGCTACCGCCTGCCCATCGACGAACGCCTGCGTTCCGCCACCCGCGGTGGCCGCACCCACATGGACGTCTCCGATGCGCCAGTGACGGCCCGCGACATTCAGGCACGGCTGCGGGCCGGCGCCACCCCAACCGAGGTCGCCGACTTCTCCGGCTGGAATGTCGACCGAGTCGAGGCCTTCGCCGCTCCCATCCTGCAAGAGCGAGGGTGGATCGCCGAGAAGGCGCAGGCCTGTGCTGTGGGGCGCGCCGAGGACGATCCCGCGCTGGGTGATGTCGTCCTCCGTCGCCTGGCGGAGCGAGGCATCGACGAGGACAGCATCCGGTGGGACTCCTGGCGTCGTGATGACGGCTTGTGGACGGTGCTGCTCGCCTACCCGGCCGGCAAGGGCGACCGGGTGGCGACCTGGTCCTTCGACGCCGAAGCCAGTTCCCTGTCAGCCGAAGACGACGAAGCCCGCTGGTTCATCGAGCAGGGCCTGCCGGACACCGAGCCCCGGCCGCGGCTGATGACAGTCGTCGACGACGACGCCCCCGAATCCCAGCGCCCTAACCCGGCCTACATGGGTAACCATCCGGCGGGGCGGGCACAGGGCCTCTCACGCCCGACTGCCACCCCGACACCGGCTCCCCCGCCCGATCCGCAACCCAGCCCTCGCGAGACTGAAGCAGAACGCCCACGGTGGGACGAGGTCCTGTTCGGTTCCCCGGGCGACGAGGACCGCTGACCCCGCCGGTGCGGATCGACCCGGCAACGTCTGGATCCACTACGACTCCAGCACCACCAGTGGTACGTCCATCTCAGCGGGGGTAAGCGAGCCGTGTTGCCCGAGCAGCCCTGAAACGGCGGCGTCACGACTGGGCAGCCCCAACCGCACGGTCCCCGTGGCGGCGGCTACCACGTCACCTATCCGTCCGCGGACGTCGGGTTCGACAGGACCGAACCATCCCGCGTCGCAGGCCCGCTCGCGCGTCATCACCACAGCCGCATCGCCCAGCTCCGCCTGCCAACGGGCGGCGACGCGCTCACCGTGACGGGTGTACACATGGCGGAACCGGGGCTCACCGGCCGCCTTGTCGACGTCGTCCCACAGGTGCAGGGAATCGAGGTCGATCATGCGCGGACAGTCGACGACGCCATGATCGGACGTGATGACGAGGCGGGTTCCGGGCGGCAACTCGTCGGCGATCTGGGCCACCCAACGATCGACAGCCACCAGTTCCGCCCGGTATTGACGTGAGGCCACCCCGTGCATGTGCGCGGCTCGGTCCAGGTACTCCCAATAGCCGTAGACCAAGGACCTGTCCCCCCGACGCGCCGCCTGCGCGATTTCGGCCACCCTTTCGCCAGGACCGTCAGCACCCACATGGGCGCCCCCACGCAGCGCCGCGGTGGTCAAGCCGCTGCCGAGGTAGGCCCGGGGACCCACCACGGTCACGTCGACACCGGCACGATGCGCGCGCTCCCACCACGTGGACTCCGGCTGCACCATCCTGGGCTCGGGTTCACTCCCCCACCCCAGCGGGGCCAGGATCCGACCGGTCTCGGGGAGCAGGAACGCGGCCCCGACCAGACCGTGGCTTCCTGGACCCCGGCCCGTACCGATCGACGTCAAGGCGGCAGGGGTGGTCGACGGAACACAACTGGTCAGAAACGTTCGTTGGCCGGCTGAGAGCACGGGTGCAAGATCGGAATGTTCCGCCAACTGATGGTGCCCCAAGCCGTCGATAACCACGACGACGACCCGGTGCGCCGGACCCAGGCCCAGCACATCCCAGGCACCTGGGACGGCCAGCCCGTCACACACGGACCCGACGACGTCGGCGATGCTCGCTTCGCCGTAGCGGGGAAGCACCAGGGCGGTGCTCACGAACGGGCCGCTCCGGTGGCGCGCGACAGCGACTCGGCGAACGACAAGGCGCGCGCAACGACATCCTCACCGTCTGCTGCAGCCGAGAAGCGCAGTGCCAGATCGTCACTGGTGGACGTGCCGCTGTAGCCGTGGTCGGCTTCGCATTGCGGATCTCCACACGTCGCGGGTTCCAGTTCGATGCGCTGCACGGCTCCCCAGCCCACGGTCAGCACCAACTCCGCGGGGCGCCCGTCGGGACGATAGTTCTCGGGTTGAGGCACCACTCTGGTGACCACGACCGAGTCCACGGCCTGCAATGTGACGGCTTCGGTGACCGATGTGGCATACGGAGTCGGATAACTGTCATCGGCGGGGTGCTCGTCGGTGTGTTGCATGATCAGCCGCGTGGCGGTGAGCGCCAGGACGGTCGCGTGGCGGCGCAGTTCGTCACGATCGAACGTTGCCTCGTGGTGGACCACGAAGTCCACGAGATCCTCCGACCCCAATGCCGTCGACAAGGAATCGTCCACGAGTGCCGGGTAGTAGCCGGACCTCTCGATGTCCTGACGCAGCAACTCGCGAACCCCGGATGTGCTCATCTCGTCAGTATCCGCCATTTCCGTCGAGATGTCCGGACCCGGGACTCACGGGTCCACGAGCCGCCGGGCTTCGGAGTCACCGCGTGCATCCGGAATCCGTAGCCACGCGGAGGCGGACAGGACGGCCAGCCCCGACTCCGCGACAATCACCGGGTTCAGGTCCAACTGGGCGACCTGGGGTACTTCGTCGCTCATCCGGCCCAGGCGAGTCATCAGATCCTCGAGTGCGGCCACGTCGACGGGAACCGTTCCGCCGTAGCCGAACAGGATGCTCGACGCACCCGTCCCACGCACCAGTCGAGAGGCGTCACTGTCACTGATGGGGGGCACCTGGTAGGCGCGGTCCTCCAACAACTCGGGGATGGCACCCCCCAGCCCGAAGGACACGACGGGCCCGAAGAGGGGATCTTCCTGCGTGCGCAACATCACGTGCACCCCCGGCGCCGCCATTCGTTGCACGACCAGTTGGCTGCGCGCCTCGGCGTCCAGGGACGCCGCCATCGACAGGTACGCAGCCCGCAACGCCGCCTCGTTCTCGAGGTTGAGCCGGACCCCGGCGAATACCGATCGGCGCAGCATGCGGGGGTCGATACTCTTCAACACGACGGGCCAGCCGGCCTCGTCGGCGGCGGCGACCGCCTGGTCCTCGGTGGGCGCCGGATATTGCGGCCACAGTTCGATCCCGTAGCACGCGAGCAGAGCGGTCAGCCTGGTGCCGACCAGCGGTACGGTGCGCCGCTCGTCGGACGCCGAGCCGACGAGAACATCGGCGACGATCGCGCGGGCCCCCTCATCGTCGATGTCGGGGTGCTCAGGGACGTCACCGGCGGGACGACGACGCCATTCGGCGTAGTCGGACACCAGTTTGAGGCCCTGCACGGCTTCCTCCACGGTGCCGAAATAGGGGACCGAACCATGCCCGGCGGAACCGTCCTTGTCGCGGGCAGCGATCAATGAGTTGATTCCGTCCTCGGCGTGCAGGACCCCGACGACCGGGACCGTCGAGTTGGCGGACACGCGGAGCATCGCGCGCCGGACCTCGCGATCGTCCGACCGTGCCGGCGGCACGTGCACCACCAAGATGGCGTCCGCGGTTCCTTGCTCGAGGATGCCTTCGAGTTCGCTCTCCAACGCCCTTTCGAGCGACTCACCGTGCACGATCGGCTGCGCCACCACGTCCAGACCTGCCGTCGCGCACGTATCCGCGGCCAAGACGGCCAGATCATGCGTGTCCCCGATGACCGCGACACGCCGACCGGTCGGCAAGGGCTGGCAGGCCAGGATCGAGCCGACCCCGATCAACTGGCCCAGACTGTTGGTCTCGATGATCCCGGCATTGGCGATCAGTTGATCGACACCGCGGGCGGGGATGCCGGTACGCCGAGGTCGCGCCCCGAGGGGGAACGACTGACTGGTCCGGCCGGAGCGGACGACCACGATCGGCTTGTGCCGCGTGACCGAGCGAGCGATCCGGATGAATTTGCTGGGATTCGCGAGGCTCTCGACGTACAACAGGACGATCGCGGTGCTGGGATCCTCCCGCCAGTACTGCAACAGCTCATGTCCGGCCACATCGGCCCGGTTTCCCACAGACACGAATGTGGAGATACCCAGCCGACGCAGGGCCAGCCGATCGAGGGCTGCGACGGACAGCGGCGCCGACTGGCAGTACAGGGCCACGCGACCGCGCGGCGGGACATGCACCGGGACCGCCGCTCTGAGGTTGACTCTTGGGTCGGTGTTGATGATCCCGAGAGCGTTCGGACCGATGAGCCGCATGCCGTGCTCCCGGATGGAGGCCACCAGCTCGCGTTCCTTCTCGGCTCCCGACGGGCCGGCATCGGAGAACCCGGCGGAGATCACCACGAGGGCATGGGCGCCCGCCGCCCCGCTGTCGGCAACTACATCGGGAACCCGGTCGACCGGTACCACCACGAGAACCATGTCGACCGGACCGGGAGCGTCGCCGACGGTCTTGTAGGCCGGCAACCCGGCGACCATGCTCGCTTCGGGGTGGATGGGGAACAGCCGCCCCTCGAACCCGCCCTCACGCAGATTCCGCAGCACCAGGTTGCCCAGTGACTCGGTGCGCCGAGAGGCCCCCACGACGGCCACGGATCGGGGATCCATGAACCGCTCGACCGAACGCGCCTCCGAGCGTTGCTCGCGAGCCTGCATGACAGCTCGCACGCTCTTGGTCGCCTCCACCTCGAAAGCCAACTTCACGACGCCATCAGCGAGCTCCTGCGCGACCTTGTATCCCGCGTGGGAGAACGTCGCGGTCATGCGGCGGTTCTGCGGCAGGACCTCGGCGACGAACCGCCGGATCCCGCGTTCGCGGGCCGCCACCGCCAGATGCTCCAGAAGGACCGATCCCAGCCCGCGGCCCTGGTAGTCGTCGCGGACCGTGAAAGCGATCTCGGCGTCGGTCGCGCTGACCTTGTCATAGCGACCAACCCCGACGATCTCCCCCGCCACCGTGGCGACGAGGGCGACCCGCGACGCGTGATCGACCTGCGTGAATCGACGCACATCCTTGTCGGTGAGCTCGGGGTAGGGCGCGAAGAAGCGGTAGTAGATGGTCTCGGGCGACAACTGCGAATGGAAGACTCGCAACCGGTCGGCATCCTCCGGCGATATGGGGCGCAGGTGAACGACGCTGCCGTCCCGCAAGACCGCGTCAGCTTCCCAGTGGTGGGGATACTCGATCTTCGGTGCCACTTCTGGTGCAGCGCCTGCCGGATCGTCATCGGACACTCCGACACGCTATCGGGAGGGCGCACCGTATGTCGGGGCCGGCCCCACCCGCCGCCTACCCTAGGACGTCACCACAGGAGGATTCGCATGGCTCGTTCTGGCTCCAGGAGCGGTCCCACGCACGAGACCATCGTCGACGTCGACGTCACCGCCGAGATGCAGGGCTCTTTCCTCGAATACGCCTATTCGGTGATCTATTCGCGGGCCTTGCCCGACGCCCGCGACGGCCTCAAGCCTGTGCAACGCCGAATCCTGTTCCAGATGTCGCAGATGGGTCTGCGCCCGGACCGCGGTCACGTCAAGAGCGCACGGGTCGTGGGCGAAGTGATGGGTCGACTCCACCCCCACGGCGACGGCGCGATCTACGACGCCCTCGTGCGCATGGCGCAGCCGTTCAGTCTGCGGCTGCCGATGATCGACGGTCACGGCAACTTCGGCTCCCCCGACGACGGTCCCGCTGCGATGCGTTACACGGAGTGCCGGCTGGATCACCCCGCACTGGACATGACGGTGTCCATCGACGAGGACACCGTCGATTTCACGGCCAACTACGACGGTCGGGAACTCGAGCCATCAGTGCTCCCGGCGGCCATACCGAACCTGCTGGTCAACGGCGCCTCCGGTATCGCCGTCGGGATGGCCACCAACATGGCTCCGCACAACCTCGTCGAAGTGGTCGCGGCCGCCCGACATCTGCTCAAACATCCGAACTCCACGACCGCGAGCCTCACCCGCTTCATCCCTGGTCCGGACCTGCCCACGGGCGGCATGATCGTCGGCCTCGACGGCATCAAGCAGGCCTATGAAACGGGCAAGGGGTCCTTCCGGATGCGCGCCACGACCCGCATCGAACAAGTGACACCCCGGCGCCAGGGCATCGTGGTGACATCGCTTCCGTACTCGGTGGGGCCAGAGCGGGTCATCGAGCGCATCAAGGAACTGGTAGTCGCCAAGAAGCTCACCGGGATCAGCAACCTGACCGACCTCACCGACGCCGAGCATGGGCTGCGACTGGTCATCGAGATCAAATCCGGGTTCAACCCTCACGCGGTCTTGGCGCAGTTGCACAAGCTGACTCCACTCGAAGAGCAGTTCTCGATCAACAACGTCGCACTGGTCGACGGCCGACCTCAGACACTGGGGCTGAAGCAGCTGCTCCAGGTCTATGTCGACCATCGGATCGAAGTCGTGCGCCGCAGATCGGAGTACCGCCGCGGACGGGCCAGCGACCGACTGCACCTGGTCGAGGGTTTGTTGATTGCGATCCTCGACATCGACGAAGTCATCGCGATCATTCGCGGCAGCGACGACACCGCGATGGCCCGCCATCGCCTGATGGCGGCCTTCGAGCTCACCGAGACCCAGACCAACTACATCCTCGAGATGCCGCTGCGGCGGCTCACGAAGTTCTCCCGAATCGAGTTGGAGACCGAATCCGACGAACTCCGGCGGACCATCGAGGAGTTGAACCGGATCCTGCAGGATCCCGACGAGCTGAAACGGGTCGTGTCCGACGAACTCGCCGACGTCGCCAAACGCCACGGGGACCCGCGCCGCACCATCCTGCTGGAGTCCGACGGGGCCGAGCACGCCGCGGTCGCGGATGCCCCCCTCGAGGTTCCCGACGAGCCCTGCTGGGTGCTGATGTCCAACACCGGACTTCTCGCACGGACGTCCACAGCCGAGATCCCTGCTCCCGACGGCCCGCGCGGCAAACACGACTGCATCGTGTCCGCCACACGGGCCACAACCCGGGGCCAGGTCGGATTGTTGTGTTCGGACGGGGTGGTGCGCAAGATCTCGGTCCTCGAACTTCCGGCCCTCGCGGATACCAGTAGCGCGCCGATTCTGTCCGGTGGCGCTCCAGTTGGGGCCCTCGTGGACATGCCCCGCAAGACCTCAGTGGTCGCGGTGGTCGGGTTGACCGCGACCATCGCCATCGGAACGGCTCGCGGCAACGTCAAAAGGATCACGATCGAGGACGTTCCCTCCAAACTTGAGTTCGACCTCATCAAACTCGCCGATGGTGACCGTGTCGTGGGAGCAAGCCCAGCCGCCGATGACAGCCGACATCTGGTGCTCATCACTGCCGGCGGGCAGCTGCTGCGCTTCCCCGCCAAAGCGGTTCGGCCGCAGGGTCGCGCCGCAGCTGGCATGGCCGGGATCAAACTCGCGGCATCCGACGAGGTCGTGTTCTTCGGTGTCATCGACCCATCTGCCGAGTCGGTGGTCGTGACTGTTGCCGGCTCGTCGGACTCATTGCCGGGCACGACCGCCGGCACCGGCAAGTCAACGCCCGCCGCTGCCTACCCGACCAAGGGGCGAGCCACAGGCGGAGTTCGCTGCCACAAGTTCCGCACCGGGGAAGATCGCCTGCAACTCGCGTGGTGCGGCCCGGTGCCGGCGCGGGCATCGTCGGGTTCTGGCGTTCCCTTGGACCTGCCAGATCCCGACCCTCGCCGCGACGGCACCGGCCGACCTCTCAGCGCGCACATCGCAGCGGTCAGCGGTCCAGTCGCGGGGTAGGTCGACAGCTCGGGCTTATGGGTCAGGCCTGCGCCTGGTCGTGCAACGCCGCCAGAATCACGTCCAGACCGCGGTCGAGGTCGGGTTTGTCGATCACGATGGGTGGCGCCAGGCGCAGGGTGGTGGCGTGGGTGTCCTTGACGATGACGCCTTCGGCCAATGCCTGCAAAGCCGCGGGCCGCACCGGAGCGTACTGAGGGTGGACCTCGACCCCCGCCCACAAGCCGATCCCGCGCACCTCTTTGACCGACGAGGGGGCTTCTGCTGTCAGGCGCGCATTCATGTGAGTTCCGAGTTCGGTCGAGCGAGCCTGCATCCCGCCGGTGCGCAACAAGGCGATGGCCGCGCGGCCCACTGCAAGGGCGAGGGGGTTACCGCCGAAGGTCGAGCCGTGTTCCCCGGGGCGCAGGACTTCGAGGACGTCTCCCCGCCCCACAACTGCCGACACGGGCAGGATGCCGCCGCCCAGGGCCTTGCCCAGCAGCACCAGATCGGGCCGGACATTCTCGTGGTCCACGGCCAACGTGGTCCCCGTGCGCGCCAATCCCGATTGGATCTCGTCCGCGATGAACAGCACCCCGGCCTCGGCGCAGGCGTCGGCGGCGGCGCGCAGATAGCCCTCAGGGGGAATGATGATGCCGGCCTCGCCTTGGACGGGCTCCACGAGAAACGCCACGATGTCGGGGTTCTGCAAAGCCTGCCGGAGGCCGTCGATGTCGCCGTGATCGACCGCGACGAAACCGGGAGTGTAGGGCCCGAAGTCGTTGCGCGCGTCCGGGTCGCCACTGAACGAGATGATCGTCGTGGTTCGACCGTGGAAGTTGTTGTGGGCAACGACGATCGTCGCCCGGTCGTGCGGGACCCCCTTGACCCGATAACCCCAGGCCCGAGCGAGTTTGATGGCTGTCTCGACCGCTTCGGCGCCCGAGTTCATGGGCAGTACCCGGTCCTGGCCGATGAGATCGGCGAGTTCGGCGCAGAACGGCCCCATCTGGTCGTTGTGGACCGCCCGACTGGTCAACGTGAGTTGGTCGAGTTGGCGGTGCGCAGCAGCCACCAATGCAGGATGGCGGTGACCGAAGTTCAGGGCCGAGTAGGCGGACAGGAAGTCGAGGTAGCGGCGACCGTCCACATCGGTGACCCAGGCGCCCTCGCCCTCGGAGATCACGACGGGCAGCGGATGGTAGTTGTGCGCCCCCCGGGACTCCTCTAGGGCGACGAACTGCTCACCTGTCACTGGTTCCACGGCGAACTCCGATCAATTTTCCCGATCGTACGTCCCGCAGCCAACGCGACGGCGGATCGTGGCGTGCCCGCGAGGCGGACACCGCCCGCGATGACGGGACTTTCGACCCTATCGGCGTCTGCAGGATATGCATACGCTGCACAGTATGCAGATGTCGCACGAGACCCGGGTCGGCGGACTCGGCGCCGCGGTCCGCGAACTGCTCACCGCCCGTGAGGTACAGGAGATGCTGCACATCGATCGCTCCACGGTCTACCGCATGGCCGAAGACGGTCGGCTGCCCTCCATCCGGGTCGGCTCCCAGTGGCGCTTCCCCGCTGCTCAGATCAGCGCATTGTTGTCCGACGGTGGACGTACCGAGACATCCCCAGCAGCACCGGACCCCGCAGCGGCCCAGTCGGCCATCGACGTCGCCGCTGATCTGCTCGGGGTCATGATGGTCGTCACCGACATGTCCGGGCGTCCCGTGACCGATATCGCCAACCCGTGTCCGTGGTTCCGAGAGCACCGCGACGACCCCGACGTCATGAACTCGTGCCTCACGGAGTGGCGCCAACTGGCCGACCTGGACGATCTGCAACCTCGGTTCCAGCCCAGCGCCCTCGGTTTCGAATGCGCCCGCTCGTTCATCCGCTCCGGCAACTCGCTCGTCGGAATGGTCCTTGCCGGCGGCATCGAGCCACCGAACACCTCCCACGACGGGCTGTTCGAACTCGACCCGGCTGAACGTGATCGTGTCCTGGCGGCGCTGCCGAAGATCGCCGCATCACTGACAAGAACGGTGCCGACCGACGGCGCCCCCGAGAAGGAGAAACCATGAAGAGGCTGCTCGTCCTAGGCGCCGGTACCGCCGGAACCATGGCGGTCAACAAACTGCGTCCGCAACTGCCGCGCGACGAGTGGAACATCACGGTCATCGACCAGCACCAGACGCACTTCTATCAGCCTGGCTACCTGTTCATCCCGTTCGGTATCTACCGACCCGACGAGGTGGTCAAGCCCACCAAGCGGTTCATCCCGTCCGGTGTCGACCTGGTCGAGGGCGAGATCGACAAGGTCCTGCCCGACGACAACAAGGTTCTTCTCACTGATGGACGGGAGTTCCCCTACGACTACCTGATCATCGCCAGTGGCGCCACTCCCCGACCCGACCAGACCCCCGGCATGGACGACGATATGGGCGGCGACGTGCACGAGTTCTACACGTACGAGGGCGCCACGCGGCTCGCCGACAAGTTGCGCACCTGGGAGGGAGGTCGTCTCGTCGTCCACGTCACGGAGATGCCCATCAAGTGCCCCGTGGCTCCGCTGGAGTTCACGTTCCTGGCCGATGCATTCTTCGAGGAGCAGGGACTTCGCGACAAGGTCGACATCACCTACGTCACGCCACTCGAGGGCGCCTTCACCAAACCCGTGGCATCGAAGTACCTCGGCGACATGCTGGACACGCGCAACGTCCACCTCGAACCCGACTTCATGATCGAATCGGTGGACGCCGAGGGCAAGAAGATCGTCTCGTTCGATGAGCGTGAGGTTCCCTTCGACCTGCTGGTGACGATCCCGCTGAACATGGGTGCGGACTTCATCGCCCGGTCCGGCCTGGGCGACGACCTCAACTTCGTCCCGGTCGATCAGTACACGTTGCTGTCCAAGGCATATGACAACATCTTCGCCGTCGGCGATGCCTCCGACATCCCGGCGTCGAAAGCCGGTTCCGTGGCCCACTTCGCCATGGACCTGTTCCCCGCCAACTTCCTCAACCACATCCAGGGCCTCAAGATGACAGAGTTCTTCGATGGGCACGCCAACTGCTTCATCGAGACCGGGCACGGCAAGGGACTGCTGATCGACTTCAACTACGAAACGCAACCGCTCCCGGGCAAGTACCCACTGCCCGGCATCGGACCGTTCTCCCTGCTCAAGGAGACCGAGATGAATCACTGGGGCAAGGTGATGTTCCGGTGGATGTACTGGAACATCTTGCTTCCCGGCAAGGAACTGCCCCTTCCGGCTCTCATGTCCATGGCAGGCAAGGACACGGAGGACCTGTGATGACCACCGATCCCACCGTGGTCGAACTGGCCGATCGGGTCGACCGCATGAGCATGCAGATGGACTTCATCGCCGAGGAACTGATGGCCCAGCGAGAGGCCCGCGAGAAGTGGTCGGAGATGGCGGACACCCTCGTCCCCGTGTCACGGGGCGCCATGGACGTCGCCACCCGCGAACTCGAGGACCTGAGTGCCGACGTCACCGCCGAAGATCTCGCTCGATTCGCCCGCACGGCAGCTCGCAGTCTGCCGCGTCTGGAGATGCTGATGGCGCAGTTGGACAGCATGTCCGAACTCCTCCACACGCTGAATTCTTTGAGTGGTGCCGGGATGGGTCGCCTCACGGAGGTTCTGGAGGTCGCCGACGACAAGGGGTACTTCGCCTTTGCCCGCCAGGGTGGACTGATCGCAGACCGAGTGGTCACCGAGTTCTCGGAGGACGATGTCGCGGCTCTGGGTGACAACATCGTGACGATCCTCAACGCGATGAAGGAACTCACCCAACCCGAAGTGATGGCTCTGCTCCAGCGCACTGCCATCACCGTTCAGGACGGTGAGGACACCCATCTGGAACCCCCTTCGATGTTCGCATTGGTGAAATCCATGCGAGACCCCCAGACCAGGCGCGGACTGGCCCGAGTCCTGTCCATGCTGCACACCGTCGGCGAGGAACACCTCCCGTCGGGATCCACCCCCATAGAAAGGAAATGAGATGCCCACCGCCACCATCGCGGGCCAAGAGGTCCAGATCAACGACGAGGGTTTCCTCACCGAATACGACGAATGGAACGAAGACATCGGCAAGGAGCTCGCCGCCAATATCGGCGTCGACATGACCGACCGCCACTGGGAACTCATCCGTTGGCTCCGTGAGGACTTCAAGGAGAAGAACGAGACGGCGACCACCCGCCGGGTGCAGACCGTCGGAGGTTTCCCCACCAAGGAGCAGTTCCAACTGTTCCCCAAGAAGCCGGCGAAGAAGATGGCCTATGTCGCCGGTCTTCCCAAACCACACGGCTGCGTCTGAGGATCAAGGAGTAACCCATGACTATCGTTCCGAACTTCGGCGATGACGAGGCCACGGATCGCAAACTCGCGATCATCTGTTCCAAGGGCAACCTGGACATGGCCTACCCGGCCCTGATCCTGGGCAATGCCGCGCTGGGCGAAGGGGTCGAGACTCACCTCTTCTTCACCTTCTGGGGCTTCGACATGATCACCAAGTCCCGCATGAACGACCTGCAGTTCTCGCCCGCCGGCAACACCGCGATGCACCTGCCCGGTCGCGACACTCACTTGCCCCAGGCTCTGGCACCCGTGCCGGGGATGACGGCAATGGCGACCAAGATGCTCAAGAAACAGATCGCCGATCTCGGGGTTCCCGAGGTGCCCGAGTTCCTCGACCAGATCGTTGCCGCGGGTGGTCACCTGTGGGCCTGTCGGCTGTCAGCGGACATGAACAATCTGACCGACTCGGACCTTCGCGATGACATCGAGGGAATCATCAACGCCAGTGACTTCATCGAACTCACCGACGGGGCCCAACTGCTCTTCATCTGAGTGAGCCTCTGCATTTGAGCCGGTCTCGTCATCTGAGTGGGTCCCTTCATCTGAGTGGGTCCCTTCATCTGAGTGGGACAGGCGTATGGTGACCGATCCCCTGGGACGCCCGTTCCTGGGGATCGGTTTCTGATTGAGCGGACGAAATGGTCCGATCACCGGGGAACCTCTGCCCCGGACGGGTAGCGTCGTCCTCGCGGGATCGCCCCGCCCCACCACGGATGGAGACCGACGTGTCGAACCGCACCTTGATCCGACGAGCGGCGATCACGCTGCCCCTCGCCGGCGCTCTGGCCGCCCCCATGCTCATCTCGGGACCTGCCCAGGCCGCTGGTAAGCCACCGTGCACCAAGAAGGCAATCGGCAAAGCTGTCAAGGACGGCACGGTCGAGACAATGGTCTGCGGAAACAAGTCCGGATTCCGTTGGGGCGCAGGGTCGTACAGCACCGGCGAAGAAGATGCCGCCTACCTGGTCAAGGCCTTCACCGGAACTGCGGGTGACACCTGGAAGCGCGTCAAGGGCAAGAAGCTGACTGAAGCCTGTGACACGGGTCAGATCCCCAAGAAGGTCTACAAGGTGTCGCCCTGCGCCGTGAGTTGATCCTCGACGGTCAGAGATCATCAACGACGAAGAAGGGTTCGACGATGGCCGCGCTCGACGAACTGTTGGACAAGGCGCAGACCGATGAAACACTCATGGCGGCCCTACGCACAGCGACGACCAACGAGGACATCCTCAGGATCGCCGCCGAGCACGGCGTGCCGCTCAGCCCCGACGATCTGGACACCGACACGCAGTTGACCGACGCCGATCTGGAGAGCATGGCCGGCGGCCGGGCGTGGCCGACGATGGAGGTGTTCTGCGGCACCGTCGGTAACTTCTGCACCTTCAACCCCTACGCCTGCCAGGCCTGATCACTCTCGTCGGACCCGCTGCCGATCCCGGGAGGACCGCATGAAAGCCGTGGGTTACACCCAACCCGGGGCTCTCGATCGACCCGAGGCACTGATCGACTTCGAACTCCCGGAACCTCAGTCGGGTCCTACCGATCTCCTCGTCTCGGTCGATGCGGTTGCAGTCAATCCGGTCGACACGAAGATCCGGCGCACGCGACGCCCAGAGCCGGGAGCCTGGCAGGTGCTGGGATGGGACGCTGTCGGCACGGTGGTGTCGACTGGACATCACGCGGTGGGGTTCTCGCCTGGTGACCGCGTTTTCTACGCAGGCGCCATCGACCGACCCGGGTGCAACTCCCAGTTCCACGTTGTCGATCATCGGATTGCGGCGCACGCTCCGGTCGGCCTGTCGGATGCCCAAGTCGCAGCCTTGCCCCTGACCAGCCTCACGGCCTGGGAGTTGCTGTTCGACCGACTGGGCGTGCCGGTTGGAGGCGGAGCCGGGCACAACTTGCTGGTGATCGGGGCTCCCGGCGGTGTCGGGTCAATGCTGATCCAGTTCGCCCGCCGACTCACGAAACTCACCGTGATCGCGACGGCCGGCCGCCCCGAGAGCCGCATGTGGGTCAGCGGACTCGGTGCCCATCATGTGATCGATCATCGGCAGCCGTGGCTGCCGCAGTTGCACGACGTTGGGTGCGAGTCAGTCACATGGCAAGCCGCACTGACTCACACGGCACAGCACTGGGAGTCCATGGTCGAGATCGCCCAGCCTCAGGGTGCGATCGCTGTGATCGACGACCCAGGACCACTGGACGTGGCGGCGATGAAGCGCAAGAGCCTGGCGCTGCACTGGGAGTTCATGTTCACGAGGTCCCTCTTCGCCACCGAGGACATGGCCGAGCAAGGACGGATTCTCGGGAAGGTCGCAGATCTTGCTGCGAACGGAACAGTAGTCTCCCCCGTCACGCAAACACTGTCTCCCATTTCGGCCGCGCACCTACTCGATGCGCACCGTCAGAGCGAAGCGGGCACGACCATCGGCAAGATCGCTGTGACCGGCTGGTGACTGAGTGGCTGACTCGATTGACTCGCCAGTTCGTCTGCCAGTTCACGCCAAGCCCGGCAGCCGCCGGGAGTCGGTGACGCTCGGGACCGACGCCGCAGGCAAACGTGTTCTCGTGGTCAAAGTGAGCGCCCGGGCTGTGGAGGGAGCTGCCAACCGCGCCGTGGCGGCCGCGGTGGCGCACGCATTGGGGCTTCGGTCCCGACAGGTGGAGGTCGTGATGGGAGTACGATCCCGCACGAAGATCGTCGAGGTCCGCGCTTCGTCAGGCGATGTCCGCGCCGCCCTGTCTCGGTTGCGGGACACGTCCGTCCCGGGCGGTCCCGACCCCGGCACCGATGTCCGGAGGCGGTCTGTGTGACGCAACCTGATCCCGTCTCTGTGGCGGACCCCGAAGACACCCTCAGCGGCCGGTTCGTGGCTGTTGTTCTCGTGTTGGGTGTGATCATCACGGTTCTGCTCTGTTTCGCGCTGCCGGCAGTGGCCGGTCAGGTCTCCGAGGTGACGACCCCCAGCGGGGCGATCACCGATGGGCGGGTGAGCCTGCAGCCCCAGCCGGGCTGGGAAGTTCTGGCGAATACCGATCCTGACCAGCCGACGGAACAGTTGCTGGCCAAAGAAGGGGTGGTGCTCGCGCTCGTCACCGTGCCGGCAGATCTGGGTACCGATCCGCAGGCTTACCTGGACGCGATGCTGGAGCAGTTCGACGGCAGTCTCGTGCCCGACTACGAACCCGTCGCATTCGAGACTCCCACCGGTGACCAGGGGGTGGCGGTCATGGTGACCGGTACGAGTCAGGCCGGGATGCTCGCTGCCATCGTGTCCCGCGACAGCTCGGTCGCGGCGCTGGTACCCGTGATCGGGGACCCCGTGGCATCTTCTGCGTTGCTCAGTGAGATTTCCGAGATGGTCACGTCGGTACGTATCAAGAGAGCGTCATGATGGCCCCGGCCCCGGCTCCGGCTACCGCGCCGCGCCGCACTGTCTCCAAGGCTCCGCTGACGACCGGCAGTTCGCGCAGATGGATCTTGTTCGTCAGCATCGTGATCTCCCTGGTCCCGCTGTTGGTGAGCCTCGAGAACCTGCTGCTGTCATCGGAGGTGTCGCCGCTTCTGGCGGCGTCTTCGGCAGTGGTGTGGGCGCTTTACACGATCCCGTTCCTCATCATCATCCGTCGTATCGACTTCTTCGAGCGGGAGCCGTGGATCTCACTGGTGGCCGCCTTCTTGTGGGGCGGATTCATCGCGGGCGGAATGGCTCTGATGGCCAATGACGCGATCTTCGACCTGGTCACAGTGCAAGGCGGTGTGGTCGCAGCTCAGGACTGGGGAGCGGCCATCGCCGGGCCCACTACCGAGGAACTTGCCAAAGGGCTCGGCGTGTTGTTGATCCTCATGGCAAGCCCCCGCCGTCCCCGCACTGCCCTGGATGGCTTCGTCAGCGGAGCGGTGGTCGGGTTGGGCTTCCAAGTGATTGAGAACTTCGGCTACACCATGAACACCAGCGCCATCGAGGACGATCCCAGCCTGGCGCCGCTGGCTCAGATGTTCGTCATCCGAGGCCTGATCGCGGGTCCTTTCTCGCACGCCGTGTATACCGGAATCGTCGGACTCGGTATCGGGTATCTGGTCACAGCGACCGACCGAAGCATGCTGCGTCGGATCGGTGTCGCTCTTCTGGCGTTCATCGGTGCGTATGCGGCGCACTGGTTCTGGAACTCGCCACTGCTGATCAACCAGGTCAGCTTCCTGGGATCGGTGCTGGTCAAAGGGGCGTTCACCTTCGGCATCCTGATCGTGGGGCTGCGTATCGCCCGGCGGCGCGACGCCGCGTTCTTCAGCGAAGGCCTGTCCGGGGTGCCCGACTGGCTGTGTTCACCGGCGGAGCAGCAGAGCCTCTCGACAGGCAAGGGCCGCAAACGCGCGCGCACGGCAGCCAAACGCGCGGGGGGCCGACCTGCCAGACGGGCGATGGCGTCGCTGCAGCGAGCGCAGGCCGATCTGGCGGTTGCGGTGCGGGTAGGGGATCAGCAAGCAGCTGACAACGCCGTCGAACGGATCAGGGCCGCTCGCGCGGTCGTGCCGCTCCCGACGGCCGCAGCGTCTCCACCCGAACCGGTTTCCCCGACCGCCACTCAGCCGCCACCCAGCACGCAACCCCTTGCCGCCGAACCACATGCATGGGAGCCACCCACCGGCCCGCCCGTCGTGTGACTCGTGGTTCCGACAACCCTCGAACACACCAGTCGCAGACTCAGGGAGGCGCAATGCCAGCGGCGGCGCCTACTGCGCGCGCTGCTCGCCACAGGCGGGATCGACCGCCTGCGGTCGCAGCCATCGACCGAAGCGCGTCAGCTCCGTCCCGCTTCGACATCTTGGCGCCGGCTTCGTCGGTGAGCAGGTCATGATGCACAAACCGTGCCGCGGTGAATCGATCGGCGCCCAATGGTCCCGCCAACGACAACTGCGCCGCGGTCGATTCGGCGAGGTCTCGACCCCGAACCACAGTGTCGACAGCCAGTTCTCGGTCGAGCACCACGGAGGCCAACTGGTACGACGGCAGGTCATCCCGCCTCCATACGATGAAGTCCCCCATGGAATCGACCAACTCGGTCACCTGGACGCCGGACGCGGCGATGACCGATGCGTCGAATCGGTCGCTGCGGAAGCGCAATGACGATTCCCCTGGCCGTGCCGCGAGACCATGCCCCAGACATGGATCGACCACACCCGGACCCCGGTGCAGCAGCGTGGCTCGGGAACAGCGACAGCCGAAGACCAGGTCCTCGGCCAGAAGCGGATCCAGTTCTTGACGGAACTCGTCGACGCGCTGCAACTGCGAGTAGCTCTGTCTGAACTCCTCGGGCCCGGAGGGACCGTGAGTCACGGAGATCCCCAGCCAGTCCACCGCCCAGAAGATGTCATCGAGGAACCGCGGCGGCACCCGGACAAGATTCATGTCGTCGATGCGCAGATGAAGGGTGGATCCGGGCTCCGTGCGCGCCAGCCAGTCGGTGAGCAGAAAGTTGACCGCGTTCCCCGCATGCAGGAAGCCACTCGGGGTGGGAGCGATCCGGGTGATCACGCTTCTCCTTCCCGCGGCCCTTCGGGCGCCGCGATGTTTCCATCCGCACGCCGCGATGACCTTCCCGACATCGCGCGTCGAGTCGATCCCGTGAACAGTAGCGAAGGCATCACGCCTCCCCATGTTCTTCCTTTGGCCCAAGTTGCCGCACCCCCGGTGGGACGTCGCGCCGGCACACACCACTGCCAGAACGTGGCGGGGCTGATCGGTAGGCTCGCCACCATGGCAGTTCAATCTGGTCGAATCACGCTGGGAACCCCCCTGCCCGACGTCACCCTCACGGATCTCGACGGCCATTCCGTCAACCTCGCGGAATACCGCGGTACCGACTCACTCGTGGTCGCGTTCTGCTGCAATCACTGCCCCTATGTGCGTCACATCGAAGCCGCACTCGGTGTGCTGGTCGCGGAGTTCGACGAGGTGCCTGTGCGTTTTGTGGCGATCTCCTCCAACGACATCGCGGCCTACCCGGACGATGACGTGGCCGGGCTCAGGGACCAGGCCCAACGAGCGGACTGGCGGTTCCCCTACCTGCAGGACCTCGACCAGAGCGCGGCTCGAGCCTTCGCAGCGGCCTGCACGCCAGACTTCTTCGTCTACTCGCCCGAAGGGACCCTGGCCTACCGAGGTGCATTCGACGCCTCCAGCCCCAAGAACAATGAACCGCTGACCGGTGATCTGCTCCGCAGCGCGATCTCCGCGACCCTCCGCGGTGAGCCGGTGCCCCAGCCGCACCGGCCCGCGCTTGGCTGCGGCATCAAGTGGTTACCCGGCAACGAACCAGAGGCGGTCAGCTTCACGTGACAAACTCTCGTATGACAGATATCACCGTCGACGTCGGCATCATCGGCGCCGGCCCCACCGGCCTCTACGCCGCGTACTACGCAGGCTTCCGCGGCTGGAGCACCGCGGTCATCGACGCCTTACCAGAGATCGGCGGCCAGATCACCGCGATGTATCCCGAGAAGGACATCTTCGACGTCGCCGGATTCCCCAGCGTTCGCGGCAGGGTCCTGGTGGAGGAACTGGCCAAGCAAGCGGAGCAGTTCGATCCGCACTATGTGCTCGGCGACCAGGCGACGCAGATCGACGCACCCGACGGCGGCCCAGTCACCCTGACCCTCGCCAGCGGTACTACGGTCACGGCCAAGGCCGCGATCATCACGGGCGGAATCGGGTCTTTCAAGCCGCGACCGCTGCCCGCGGGCGGCGAGTGGGAAGGCAAGGGCTTGGTCTTCTTCATTCCCAAGCCTGAGGAACACGCGGGCAAGGACATCGTCATCGTGGGCGGCGGCGACTCGGCTCTGGACTGGGCGCACATGCTGCACCCCATCGCGCGCAGCGTGAGCGTCGTGCACCGTCGCGACCAGTTCCGCGCCCACGGCACCATGGTGGACAAGGCCCGCGAGATGGGAATCTCGCTGTTGACCCCCTGCGAGGTGACCGCGGTGCGTGGTGAGGGCGGGATCACCGAAGTCGAGGTCACCAGCAAGACCGACGGGTCGATCCGGGTCCTGCCCGCCGACACACTCGTCGCTGCTCTGGGCTTCATCGCGAACATCGGCCCCATGACAGGTTGGGGGCTTGACCTCGAGAAGAGACACATCCGGGTGGACACCACGATGAGGACCAATCTTCCGGGCGTATTCGCAGCGGGCGATATCGCGGTCTATCCGGGCAAGGTCCCCCTGCTCTCGATCGGCTTCGGCGAAGCTGCCCTGGCCGTCAACAACGCTGCGCCTCTTGTCAGTCCCGAACTCGGGGTGTTCCCCGGCCATTCCAGTGGAGAGTCCCAATGACCCAACCGTTCCCGTCCGACACCTTCACCGACGTCCTCGCCGCCAATCGCGAGTACGCCGCAACGTTCAGCGGACAGGAACTCACCGGCACCGCTCGCCGTGGGTTGGCGATCATCACATGCATGGATTCGCGGATCAACCCGCTCGCCATCGTCGGAATGCAGCCCGGCGATGTGAAGATCCTGCGAAACGCCGGTGCCCGCGTCACCGACGACGTTCTGCGGACACTGGTCCTCGCCACTCACTTGCTGGGTGTCACCCGGGTTCTCGTCATGCCCCACACCAACTGCAAGATGGCGTCAGCCACCGAGGACCAGATCCATGAGGCGCTACTGGAGGCCTCGGGAATGGACACACGCAGCCTTGACATCGCCGTGGTCGAAGACCAGATCGCCTCCCTGCGCAAGGACATCACCCGCATCGAGTCCCTGCCCTACCTGCCATCAGACTTGGTGGTGGGCGGCGCGATCTACGACGTGTTCACGGGTGAGTTGCGCCCGATCGACGCATAACCCAAAACATCTCCACCCCAGACACGCCCGGAGAGACCCCGCCAGACCAACCGAGTTTGCCCCGACTACGGCAGATCCGTCGGCAAGGAACCTGTCGCCATTTCTGAGGGGGACAGTGACGGCGGGCCGCTCGGCAAGGTGGCCGACGCGGTGGGAACGCCACTGGGTGACGGGAACCCCGACAGCCCGGTTGACGGCGCCGAGGGAGAAGGACTCACAGGCCCACTGGGACTACCGCCCGACACCGACGCCGATGGGGACTCTGAGGCCCCGGGCTTCGTCATGATCGCCTGAAGCATGTCTGGCAGGACCTGCTCCCGCTCAACTGCCGGCCACAGCGCCGCAGGCGGAGTGGTGCGACCCACGGACGCGAGTTTCGCCTGGATTTCGGCGACCGGATCCCCCTTCAACTCGGACACTGCACTGGCCAGAGCCGGAATGGTCTTGGTGTCGCGGGCCAACTGCCGCTGCACCGAGTCATCGAGGAACCGGGCCAGCCACTCCACTGCCAGGCCCTGTCTGATGCTGGCACTCGAGACCGCCAGGTCCGAACCCTCCAGCAGCTGCGGAGCGACAGCCCCCTCTGACTCCCCCGGAAGCGCGAACACACCGTGGGCCTTGGTGAGGGCATCAACCTCCCACGGCAGCATGAGGGCACTGGCCGCCCGGCCGTCGTCGAGTGCCTTCACCTGGCTGGCTGAGGTTTCGTCGGAGTCGGCGGGCGCCCGCGAGAACTTGCGCACGAGGGTCTGCCATTTGAGCAGACCGGCTTGGGATTCGCTGGAATCGACTGCGCCCACCCACGAGTCTCCGTCGGGGACAGCCAACTCACCGCCGTCGGACCAAATCCACGGCAGTGCGCCCTGCCAGTATCGACCCGGGAACCAGAAGGCCGAGTAGTCCGGCTGAACCCCGCCGGACTGGACCTTGTCCAGCGAAGCTTCCATCTCGCTGATTGTGCGGGGAGGTTCGGCGACCCCGGCCGCCTTCCACGCTGCCTTGTCGTAGGCGACAACCCGACCTTGCCCGTACAACGGGACGCCCACCAGCTCATCGCCGAGCTCGACGGACTCGCGGAGACCCTTGGTCCATTCGGCAAGCCGCAGTTTCGTCCGAACGGAGTCCAGGTCCGCGATCAATCCCTCGGCGCCGAGACTTGCCGGTGTGTCGTTGGCGATTTCGACGATGTCGGGCGTGGTCTCGGGATCGGGCAGTCGCTCTTGGAGTAGCTGGGAGATCGTGGCCCAGTCCTGTCGCTCGACGTTGACATCGACCTTGGGGTAGTCCTTGCGGAACAGTTTGTTGACGCGGTCGACGACCGCACCGGGCACTTCCGGCATGAGCCACACCGTCAACGTGTCGCGCGTGTTCTCGGCGGGCGCGATGATTTTCGAAGTGGACTCGGTTGCAGTCCCCGAAGGGGCGACGGCAGATTCCGGCGAATCGGATCCGGAGGGCTCGGAGGACGCGGCGCCCGCGGAGTCCGATGGCACGGGTCCGTTCAGGATCGCGGTGATCTGGTCGGCAGCGACCACGGTGGCCTGCGTGACCTGATCCACCGGGCCGATCTCGTCCGTGCCCTCCTCGCGGCCGCAGCCAGTGACCAGCAGTGCAGCACCGACGACGACGGTGACCACGGAACCGAACCTCATCGACACTCCTCTAACTCCTTCTCGCCTTGCTCCCGCTCGCGGCTCATGCTCCCCCAGGGGGACATCCGACTCCCGCTCGGGCGGATACCTGTTCGCCAAGCACCGAGCCCTTGCCGGCGGCACCCGATTCCGGCCGCGAGCGCAGCCATCCTGCCACTGCGCCGTGACTGAGCCGCCCAGGCGTGGCCGTATCGCAACCGGGTTAAGCGTGGAGCCGGGTCATGCGTCGATGCGTTCCCGATCGAGATCCTGCGACGACGTCACGAGGAACTCCTTGCGCGGCGCTACCTCGTTGCCCATCAGCAGGTGGAACACATGTTCAGCTGCTGCCGCGTCCTCGACCCCGACTCGACGCAGGGTTCGACTCGATCGCGACATCGTCGTGTCCCGCAATTGGGCGGCATCCATCTCGCCGAGACCCTTGTAGCGCTGGACGGGGTCCTTGACCCGGATCCCCTTCTTGTCGAGGTCCTTCATGGTCTGACGCATTTCGGCTTCGGAGTACGTGTAGATCACCTCGCCGCCTCGCTTGCCGGCAGCGACGGTCTCGATGCGGTGCAGCGGAGGAACGGCCGCGTACACCCGACCGGCCTCGATCAACGGGCGCATGTAGCGATAAAAGAGCGTCAGCAGAAGGCACCTGATGTGGGCGCCGTCGACATCCGCGTCACTCATCATGATGATCTTGCCGTAGCGCACGGACTCTGGGTCGAATGTGCGCCCCGACCCCGCCCCGATGACCTGGATGATGGCCGCGCATTCGGCGTTCTTGAGCATGTCCGCGACGGAGGCTTTCTGGACGTTGAGGATCTTGCCGCGAATCGGAAGGAGTGCTTGGTACTCACTGTTGCGAGCGAGTTTGGCGGTGCCGAGGGCACTGTCGCCCTCGACGATGAAGAGTTCGCTGTCAGCAACGTCCCGGCTGCGGCAGTCCACCAGTTTGGCGGGCAACGTGGAGGATTCCAGCGCGGTTTTGCGTCGTTGCAGATCGCGGGTCTGGCGCGCCTGAATGCGGGTCCGCATCGCGTTGGCGACCTTCTCGAGGGCGTTCTTCGCCGGGATCTTGTCGCCGCGGGGTGGAGTCGCGAACCAGCGGCCGAGCTCGGTGTTGACGACTCCGGCGACGATCTTCGCGGCCGCGGGAGTCCCCAGGACCTCCTTGGTCTGTCCTTCGAACTGAGGTTCCGCCAACCGCACCGTGACAACGGCTGTCATGCCCTCCAGCACGTCATCCTTGACGATGGCATCCTCACTGGCCTTGATGACTTTGGCGGCTCGCAGCCGTTCGTTCAGTGTCTTGACCAGGGCCCGCTCGAAGCCGGCGATGTGAGTGCCGCCCTTGGGCGTCGCGATGATGTTGACGAACGAGCGCACGACCGTGTCGTAGCCGGAGGTCCAGCGCAAGGCGATGTCGACGGTCAGTTCGCGATCGACGTCCTGTGGGTTCATGTGACCCGCGTCATCCAGGACCGGGACGGTCTCGGTGAAGGTCTCGGTGCCGGCCAGCCGGACCACTGGCGTCACCGGTTCCCCCACGGTGAGATGGTCGACGTAGTCGACGATGCCGCCACTGTGGTGGAAGGTCTCGTCGATGACCTGGTCTGGATTCCGCTCGTCAAGCAGCCGAATCGTGACCCCAGGGACCAGGAAGGTGGTCTGCTGGATTCGGGCCCGCAACTCGTCGATGTCGTAAGCGGCGCCTTTTGTGAAGATTTTGGTGTCAGCCCACCAGCGCACCCGGGTTCCGGTCTTCTTGGCGGAGCATCGGCCAGCCACCTGGAGACCTGACTGGCGCGTGAACTCGGAGGTCGGTCCGGGCTCGGCGAAAACGCCGGGAACCCCCCTGCGGAAGGACATTGTGTGGATCCTGCCACCGCGGTCGACCTCGACGTCGAGGCGCTCGGACAAGGCGTTGACGACGGAGGCGCCCACGCCATGCAGGCCACCTGACGCCGTATAAGAGCCACCCCCGAACTTGCCCCCGGCGTGGAGTTTCGTGAACACAACCTCGACCCCGGTGAGGCGGGTCTTGGGCTCCTTGTCGACCGGGACCCCGCGGCCATCGTCACGGATCTCGACCGAGCCATCGGGGAACAGATGGACCTCGATGTGCTGACACCAGCCTCCGAGCGCCTCGTCGACCGCGTTGTCGAGGATTTCCCACAGGCAGTGCATCAGACCGCGACCGTCGGTGGACCCGATGTACATACCCGGCCGCTTGCGTACCGCGTCGAGCCCTTCGAGGACCCGCAACTGCTTCGCCGAGTACACCCCGGGATCCTTGTCGGCGCGGCGGCGCGGGGTCCGCGCGGTCGGAGTGGGATCAGCGGTCACGCGGTCAAGACTACGACGGCCATCGGTGGGTCACGGCTAAGCCCTGCGCGAACCGCCGCGTCGGCAGTTCGTGCCTGTCGGCGGTCGGTGTCACTATGAATCATGGAGGTGGAACTCATGCCCACGACTGTGACCCCCGTCCTGGCCGCAGACGATCGCTGCGACCGTTGCGGCGCCCAGGCGTATGTACTGGTCCGGCTCCACTCCGGACTCGACCTTCAGTTCTGCGTCCATCACTACACCGCTCATTCGCAGGCTTTGCAGCCATTGGTCCTCGAGGTCGTGGATGAGTCCAGTCGATTGTTCGAGGCCACCGCCCGGTGATCGACATCCTGGCGACCCTCGTCGCCGGGGCTGTCATCGTTCTGGGGATCGTCGGCACCGTCGTCCCCCTCCTCCCCGGCTCACTTCTGGTCATGGCGGGGGTCGTCCTCTACGCGATTCTCATCAACGAACCCATTGCCTGGGCCGGTGCCGGCGTCGCTGTGGTCGTTCTGGTCCTGGGGATGGTGGGCAAGTGGCTCATCCCCGCCAAGAAGGTGTCCGGCCAGGTGGACAACTTCCCCATCATCGTCGGCGGCATCTGCGCCGTCATCGGCTTCTTCGTGATCCCGGTGGTCGGGATCCTCGTCGGTTTCATCGTGGGCGTGTTGGGCACCGAACTCGTGCGCACCCGCTCGTGGCACAGGGCGTGGCCCGCCACGAAGACCGCGATCCACGCCGCGGGCCTGTCCATGCTGATCGAGCTCACCTCGGTGGTGCTCGCAGGTTGTGTGTGGCTGGCGACCATACTGGCTCTCGTGGTCTTCTGAGATTCGACCACGACGGCGGAGGGCGCAAGAATGAAGTTCACGGAGTACCGGGCGATGGACGCCACGGACATGATCCAGGGGATTCGGGACAAGCAGTTCACAGCTGACGAACTCCTCGACGCGGCCGTGGACCGGCTGGGACAGGTCAACTCACGGATCAACGCCGTTGTCCTCGACCTGACCCGACGGGCCGCGACCCAGATCTCCGAAGGTCTGCCGGAGGGCGAGTTGTCGGGTGTGCCCCTGGTCGTGAAGGACATGGACGGGACCCTCGCGGATGCCGTGTGCACCTTCGGGTCCCGGTCGCTGCGCGACTGGATCGCCCCCAACGACTCGACCCTGTTCGCGCGCTACCGTCGCAACGGCGTGGTGTTCGTCGGCAAGACCAACTGCCCCGAGTTCGGCATCATGGGCATCACCGAGCCCGAGGTCCATGGACCGACGCGTAACCCCTGGAACACCAACCACACGCCGGGTGGATCCAGCGGCGGTTCCGCCGCTGCCGTGGCGGCGGGAATCGTCCCAGTCGGCCACGCCGGTGACGGTGGCGGCTCCATCCGAATCCCCAGCGCCTACTGCGGGCTTTTCGGCCTGAAACCGAGCCGCGGTCGGATGCCGATGGGTCCGGACGTGAGCGAGGGCTGGAACGGGCTCGCGCTGCCGCACGTGATCACGCGCAGCGTGCGCGACAGCGCATTGTTCCTGCAGCAAACCCACGGACCGGACCTCGGCGCCCCGTACGGGGAACCCACTGGCAGCACTCGTTTCGTCGCCGCTGCAGGTCGGCATCCCCGCAAGCTGCGGGTGGGCGTTACTCGCCGCGCCTTCCTCGCCGACGACCAGCATCGCGAGATCGTGGCGGCTGTCGACAACACCGCCGGGCTCCTGGCAGAGCTCGGTCACGACGTCGTCGAACTCGATCTGACCTTCGACGCAGAGCAGGTCGCCGAGGCCTATCTGACGATCAATGCCGCGAACATCGCCCGAGACATCGCCGAGACGCGGACCAAGACGGGACGCGATCCCAAGCCTCAGAACTTCGAACGGGCGACATGGTTCCTCGGGCAGGTCGGCAACGCCTTGTCTGCCCACGAGCTGGAGGACGCCCTCGCCGTGGTCGGCAGCCTCACCCGGTCGATCGCCCGACAGACCGAGGCCATCGATGTTCACGTCAGCGCCACGACCGCACAACCTCCCGCGGCCGTTGGTGAGTTGGGGCTGGGACTGGCCGAACGTTTGGGACTTTCCACGATCCGCAGGGTCTCGGCCGTCGCCGGTCCCACGATGAATCCGGTGTTCCGTCAGGCGATTCGCCAGTTGGCGTCGGACTCGCTGGCCCGCACCCCGAACACCCAGATCTTCAACATGACCGGCCAGCCGGCCATGAGTGTTCCGTTGGCCTGGACCACGACCGGACTCCCCATCGGCATCCAGTTCGCCGCCGCGCCCGGCCAAGAGGCACTGCTGTTGTCGCTGGGGGCGCAACTCGAGGAAGCGCGGCCGTGGTTCGACCGCACCCCGCCCCTGTGACCGTGGTGGTTGACGGAGCGGATCCACTGCCACAGCTACAACCATGGCGACGTCTATGCGATCGCAACGCCATGAAGGCCGCTTAACCGACGCCGCCAGTCGGGCCATCAGGTCGGGGAGCGAGTAGCGTGAAAGATGTTGGGGGCCCACCTGCGTCCCTGGACCGGAGCACCGATATGGCGGATCAAGCCGACTCCGGCCAGGTTGATCCCCTGTGGCGGGCCGCCATCGACGTAGCTCCGGACCTCATGTGTATCCGTGACGCGGACGGGCGATTCGTCGCCGTGAATCGCGCTTTCGCGCAACTGGTCCAACTCCCCGCCACCGACATTGTGGGGCGCACTGTACGTGAGTTGTGGCCACGCCCGACCGCCGACCGCATGGATCGCCACGATGCGGAGGTGCGGGAACGGCGAGCCGGCGTCACCTACGTCAATATCTTCGGGTCGGACGAAGACGCGGTGGAACTGCTGGTGACAACCGAGCTGTTGCGGTCGGGCGCACACGATGGACTGTTGTTCTCCGTTGCCCGCAATCTCACGGCGCTGCAAGACCTCGATGTCGCCATCCATGACCGGGAGTTCGTCTTTCGAGACCTCTTCGACAAGGTCGGCGACGGGATCTTCATCACCGACCTGGAGACCATGCGCTTCCGCGCCTTCAACACTGCGGCACACGAATCGCTCGGGTATACACGAGCCGAGATGGCGGCGATGAGTGTCGGCGACCTGCAAGCAGACGGGGGGCACCACTGGCCCGCGGAAACCCGAGAACATCTGCTCGCCCACGGTCGGGCCCGCTTCTCGAGCCGACATCGCCGCAAGGATGGTGGTATCCGCGAGGTGGAAGTCGACCTCACCCTGTCCGAGATCGGTGGTCGGCCCGTGCTCATCGCCGTGGTCCATGACATCACCGAACTTCAGTTCCAGTCACAATTGCTCGCGGAGGCCGAACAGCTGGCCCAACTGGGCAGTTGGAATCTCGATCTGACAACCGATGAGTTGCATTGGTCGGCCGAGACACATCGGATCTTCGAGACGGATCCTGGGAGTTTCACTCCGGACTACGACGCGTTCCTCGAGTTCGTCCACCCGGATGACCGTCACCTTCTCACTGAGGCATACCGTCGATCTGTCGAGACCCACTCCCCGTACTCCATCGAACATCGGGTGCTCTTCCGCGATGGGAGGGTCAAGTTCATCCACGAGCGCGGAAGGACTGAATACGGCAGCGACGGGCTTCCACTCCGCTCGATCGGTACCGCGCAGGACGTGACGGAGCTTCGTCAAGCGCGCGACTCCTTGGAGAAGCTGGCATTTGAGGACCATCTCACCGGGCTACCCAACCGCACAGCGGCCCGAAACGAACTGGAACGGATGTTGCAGAGAGGGGCCCCGGTCGCAGTGCTCCAGTTGGACCTCGTGGAGTTTCAGCAGATCAACGGCACCTACGGCCATGAGTTCGGTGACGAAGTGCTGCGCCGCGTGGGCCGGACGCTGGCCCGCCTGTTGCCCGCCAAGGATCACCTCTCGCGTATTGGCGGGGACGAGTTCTTGATCCTCAGCCCGGGGATCTCGTCCGAAGAAGCCCTCGAACTTGCCAATCGTGTGCGGGCAGCCGTTCAGCTCGTCACTTCGGGCCCTCTTGACGTTCCGATCCGATTGGACACTCGCGTGGGATTGGCAGTGGGATCGGACCCGGATGCGGGCACCCTGCTGCAGCACGCGGATATCGCCCTGCACCTTGCGCGGGGAGCCGAAGCCTGTCAGCTCTATCGCGAGGACATGTCCGAGGTGATGCGCCAGCACATGGTCGTGTTGTCACGTTTCGATCAGGCTCTCGAGCGCGACCAACTCTTTCTGGAGTACCAGGCCCAAGTGGACTCCGACGGTGCGTTGACCGGCGCCGAGGCCTTGGTCCGGTGGCGAACGGAGAACAACGAGGTTCTTCCCCCAGGCGCGTTCATCCCGATCATCGAGGGGACACCCCTCGTCGAAAGACTGGGGGTGTGGGTCCTCGACCGCGCGGCAAGACAGATGGCTGATTGGCGCAGCCAGGGGCTGCCTTTCCCCTCGGTGTCCGTGAACCTGTCACCACGGCACTTCCTCACAGAGCCGGGAATCTCGCCCGTGCTACTGGCGACTTTGGAACGCTACGGGCTTCCCCGAGATGCCCTCGAGGTCGAGATCACCGAGTCGGTCGTGATGCCGTTGACGGGACAGATTCCCGCCGACGTCGAACGTCTCGCTGCGTCGGGGGTTCCGATCGCCATCGACGACTTCGGCACCGGTTATTCGTCACTGTCCATGCTTTACCGGATTCCGTTGCACCGTTTGAAGATCGACCGGTCACTGATCCGGGGGGTACCCAGCAATACGGGAGCAGCGTCGATTGTGTCAGCGACGATCGCACTGGCGGAGGCGCTCAATCTCGAGTGTCTCGCCGAGGGGGTCGAAACCGCCGAGGAGTTGGCTTGGCTACGCTCGGCGGGCTTCAACCGCTACCAAGGCTTCCTTTTCGCCCGCCCACAGCCGCCGGAAGTGTTCGCCCAGCGCTGGCTGGCTGCACCTGACGCCGCAATCGGCGGAACCTGACCGGTCCCGCCGCCTCTGATCTGACGATCAGGCCTCGATCAGGGCGTCGACGAACGTGGTGGGATCGAATGGCGCCAGGTCGTCCGGGCCTTCACCCAGACCGACCAACTTCACGGGTACGCCCAACTCGCGCTGGACCGAGATGACGATGCCGCCTTTGGCGGTGCCGTCGAGTTTGGTCAAGACGATGCCGGTGATGGCCACGACCTCTGAGAAGACTCGCGCCTGCGTCATCCCGTTCTGACCGGTGGTGGCGTCGAGCACCAGCAGCACTTCGCTGACCGGAACCTGCTTCTCGACGACACGCTTGACCTTCCCCAGTTCGTCCATGAGGCCGGTCTTGGTGTGCAGTCGACCGGCGGTGTCGACAACCACCACGTCCGCTTCGGTCTCGATTCCCGCCGAAACTGCGTCGTAGGCCACGGAAGCGGGGTCACTGCCCTCGGGGCCGTGAATCACCGGTACTCCTACTCGTTCGCCCCAGGTCTGCAACTGCTGGGTCGCCGCAGCGCGGAAGGTGTCGGCCGCACCGAGAACCACATCTTGGTCCTCGGCGACCAAGAGTCGGGCAAGTTTGCCGGTTGTGGTGGTCTTTCCGGTGCCGTTCACACCCACGACCAGGACCACCGAGGGGTCGGCGCCGATTCGAACGGTATTGAGCGATCGATCCAGTCCTGGGTCGACTGAGACGAGCAACTCCTCACGCAGCATCTGCCGCACGTGTTCGGGATCCTCAGTGCCCTCCACCTTGACCCGGGTCTTGAGTCGCTCGACGAGATCTGTTGCTCCGGCGATGCCGACGTCTGCGACAAGGAGTGTGTCCTCGATCTCTTCCCAGGTGGCGTCGTCGAGTTTGCCGGACGACAGCAGTGCCAACAATCCCTTGCCCAGCGCGGTGTTCGAGCGCGCCAAGCGAGCCCGCAGCCGAGCCATACGTCCCAGCGCGGGCGCTGGCTGTTCCACCGTGGGAGTCGGTGGTTCCAGCACTGCCGTGCCGACAGCACCGTCCAGCGAGATGTCCTCGATGTCGCGCAATGGTGTGTCGCGCGGCTCCGAGGCGTCGTCGTTGACGCCAGGGAGAATCTCCGGCTTCTCGGGTGCGGGGGGCAACTCCGCCCGTCTCCGGGAACGCACGGCGATGAAGCCGACTCCGAGGACGACCAGCAAGACGACGAGAGCGATGACGATTTCCACTCCCAGAGTCTAAGTTGTCGTAGCCCGACCAACGTCCGGCCTCGTCCACCCGAGGCCTCTGAGCCGAATGCCACTATCGCGCCACCTGCGTCGCGTGGACAGAACCGGTTGGCCGGTTCGCGTGATTCTGGGCGGGCGGTCGCCGAACCCCCGTTAGCGTCGGCGCTGCCGATGACCGGCGCCGACTCAGCGGGGGCGGAGCACCGCGGGCATCCCGTCGCGAGGACGCAGCGTCACGGCCGCCAACGGACGCACCTGCTCCGGTGCCAGGACCCGGATGTCCCATTGACGGATCAGGCCGGCCAGCGCCAAAACGGCCTCCACCCAGGCGAACTGCTCACCGATGCAGCGACGGGTCCCGAAGCCGAACGGGAACCAGGTGCCCCGAGGAACATCCGGCGTGCGCTCATCGAACGATCCGGTCGGCGATATCCAGCGCTGCGGTCGGAAAGCCCAAGGATCGGGCCAGAATCGAGGGTCGCGATGCATGGCGTACTGGGAGGCCAGAATCGACGTTCCCGGCGGCACATCGTACCCCGCGAGGTTGATGGGCGCCGTGACGTACCTGCCGACCACCCACGCGGGGGGATGCAGACGCATTCCCTCGGCGATGACCGCGTAGGTGCGCGGCAACTGGGGCAAGGCGTCGAATCCTTCGGGGTCGACGTTGTCGACTTCCTCGCGCAGCCACTGCAGGGCCGAGGGGTTCATGGTCAGATCCCGCAGCGCCCAGGACAAAGCCATGGCCGTGGTCTCGTGGCCGGCGAGCACCATGGTCATGGTTTCGTCGCGGATCTCCTGGTCACTGAGCGACTCCCCTGTCTCCTCGTCCACTGTCTGCAACAGCAGGGACAACACGTCGGCGCCCGGGTGACCGGCAGCAACTTCAGCGCGCTTGCGAGCGATCAGTGCCGCGATCACCGTGTCGAGGCGATCCACGGCCGTGATCATGCGTGTGCGAGCTGGTGTCGCCACACGCATGGCGACCAGGGCGCCCGGTCGCATCATGCGTGTGAAGCCCGCCAGGACAACATCGAGCGACCGGCCGATGTCACCCGCGTTACCGGTGAGGTCGTCACCGAACAGCGTGCTGCCGACCACGTCCAGCGTCAGACCGGACATCTGCTGGACCACGTCGATGCGCACGGGCGAGCCGCCCGACATACGCCGCCACCGATGTGACACACGATTTGTGGCGGCGACCATACCGTCGGCGTATCCGCGGATCCGTTGGCGATGGAACACTGGTTGCACGAGGCGGCGGTTGCGCAGGTGCACGGCTCCCTCCGAGGTGAGCAATCCGTCGCCGAGCAGTGGCCGGGTGAACTGCAGCCCGCGTCCCTTCGCCAGCGACTTCGCCTCTCCCACGAAGCCCTGCCAGATGACATCGGGATCGGACAACAGATACAGGTGGGCGCCGCCGAGTTTCACGTGTCCGATGGGATGGTGCGTAGAACTGATCTCGGTGAACAACTGATAGGGAGCGACCCGACGCGTCAACAGACGAGCCATGCTGCGGGCGGACGAAGGCCCAGGGGGGCGCTGCACCCCGGCCGGCTGCGGCACCTCGAGAAGCTCGAGGGCCTCACGGGTTGCGGCGAGTCGGTCCTCGAAGGTGGTGGTCATGGGCCCAGTGTGACCCGACCGGGCAGGCGTGACGAGACGGAAGCCGACGTCTGACCGGATCCGTACAGATCAGACCCCCGCTGGCTCCCGGATCCGTTGCGAGATCACGTTGGTGACGCCGTCGCCACGCATCGACACCCCGTAGAGCGCGTCCGCGGCCTCCATCGTGCGCTTCTGATGCGTGATGACGATCAACTGGGAATCGGCGCGCAACTCTTCGATGACTTCCAGGAGTCGGCCGAGGTTGGTGTCGTCGAGCGCTGCCTCGACTTCGTCGAGGACGTAGAAGGGGCTGGGCCGGGCCTTGAACAGCGCGACGAGGAACGCCACCGCCGTCAGGGATCGTTCGCCGCCGGAGAGCAACGACAGCCTCTTGACCTTTTTGCCCGGGGGACGAGCCTCGACCTCGACTCCGGTGCAGAGCATGTCGGCCGGATCAGTCAGGATCAGTCGACCTTCGCCCCCGGGGAACAGGCGTGCGAAGACGCGCTCGAACTGGGCGGCAGTGTCGGCGAAGGCCTCGGCGAAGACCTGCTCCATGCGCTCGTCGACCTCGCTGATCACCGAGGTGAGGTCATCCCGAGCACCGCGCAGATCGTCGAGTTGGGTCGACAGGAACTGGTGCCGTTCCTCTAGGGCGGCGAACTCCTCGAGAGCCAACGGGTTGACCCGCCCGAGCAGACTCATGGCGCGTTCCGCTGATTTCAGGCGACGTTCCTGTTCACCGCGCTCGAAGGCGTATGACTCGGGTGCAGGACCGCCGTCCTCCTCGTCACCAGGCGCTCGGGGGCTGGGCGGAACCATCACGTGCGGCCCATACTCCGTCACCAGGCTGTCGGCCTCGATGCCGAACTCCTCCAAGGCACGGTCCTGCATCTGTTGGATGCGCAGTCGCTGTTCGGTGCGGACCATCTCGTCACGGTGCACCGAGTCGGTGAGAGTGTCCAGCACAGCCGCAACCTCCTTGATCCGGCCACGGAGGACACCGAGTTCCCGGTCGCACTGGTCCCGGCGGGTCTGCAGGTCGCCGCGAAGCGCATCGGCGACCACGACCAGTTGATCGGCGCGCACTCCGGACGCGGCAGCCGCACCTTGAACTGCCAGGGCGATCTCCCGTTGGCGCCGTCTTTGGCGAACCAAGCGCTCCCGTTCCTTGGCCGCATATCGTTCCCGGTGTGCCGCAGCCAGGAGTTCCTGGGCCCGGCGCTCGAGAGCGGCTGCCCGCTCCTCGCCAGTTCGCAACGCGAGTCGGACCTCCATCTCGCGACTCCGGGCTTCGTGCACAGCAGTGGTGAGTTCCTCGCGACGGTCGGGGGATGCGGTGTCCGGCGCAGTCGGGCTCGCTGCCTGCGCGAGTTCGCGATCCGCTGCGACGAGTGCGACCTGGTCCTGGGACAGACGCTCGAGCACCGAGGTGAGTTCGGCCTCGAAGCGGTGCGCCTCGTTGCGGGCCGCGCGCAGTCTGGAGCCGAGCGCACCCAACTGATCGGCGACGGCTGCCATGGCGGCGTCTGATTCGTGCAGTTCGGACAGCGCGTGCGCCAACCGCTCCTCATCCTCCTGAAGTTCGCGGCGCGCCTGGTCGACAGTGAAACGGAGCCTATCGCTGTCCGCTGCGGCCTCCTGCAGCTCCTGCTCGGTGGCCTCGATCTGCGCAGCGAGTTCCAGCGCACTTGACTCGGTGTCGTCCCAGATGAGCAGTGAGGCGGGACCGACGACATGCCCGTCCGCGGTCACCGCCAGGCGAGCACCATCGGCCACCAGGCGTGCGGCATCGGAAACGTCACGTGCACGCACAACTCCCGCCAAGGCGGAGCGCAGCGCCCGGACAACGTCGTCGCGCCCGGAGATCACGCTCGCCAGTTCGCTGTCGGGGCCGGGCGCTGCCGGGCCGTCGGCTGTCACGATGAAGCGAGGGACCGAGGGGAAGCGCTCGAGCACATCCAGGGCGGACTCGTGCGACCCGACGACAACTCCGTCGGCCAGTTCGCCGAGAGCGGCGGAAACGGCAGCCTCCCAACCCGGTGCCACATGGATCAGATCTCGCAACAGACCCGACACCGCCGGATCGGTACTGATGCCGTCGGGGACACCCGAACGGCTGCGGACAGCCGAGCGGAGCGCGTCGAGCCGCGCGGTCAAAGCGGCCTTCCGCGAAGTGGTGGACGCCTCTTGTGTGAGGACCGCGTCGAGTGAAGCCGAGGACCGTGAGACGGCCGCGTTGCAGGATTCGTACCGTGAGTCCAGGTCGACCTCGCCGTTGTCCATTCCGGACACCTGCTGTTCGAGGGCAGCGAACTCCGTGGCTGCTGCTTCGGCTCGACCGCGGGCCTCGGCCAGGCCGTGCTCGAGCCGGTCGCGTTCGCTCTGGCGTGCTTCGATGCGGCTGCGGGCAGCGGCGGCCTTGCCCTGCAGCCGAGCCAGCCGCTCACGCTGCTCAGCGGCCGACCGTTGCTCAGCCTCGATACGACGTTCCTCGGCAGCGAGTTCGGATTCTGATGCGGCCCGTGCGGCGGAGACCTCGGCGAGGTCCTGGGACCGTTGCCGGTTGTCTGCCATGAGTGTCGCGTGCTCGGCCTGCCGCTCGTGAGCCTCCGCCTCGAGGGCCTGGGGATCGGGACCGGTCGCGGTGACGACCTCGGTGTCGATGAGGTTGGTGGCGCGCTCCCGGGCGACGGACCCGATGGCTCGGAATCGTTCGGAGAGGCCGGACAACCGGAACCAGACGTCCTGATGCCGGCCAAGAGTCGGGGCCAGCCGCTCGACATCCGCCTGGAGGTGAGCCTCGCGAGCTTGATCGGCCAGGAGTTGCGCCTCGGCCTCAGCACGCTGCTCGCGGAGCGCGGTCTCGTCGGCTTGCTCTTTGGCCAGTGCTTCGGTGAGGGCACTGAGGTCATCGGCGAGCAGACGCAGCCGGGCGTCACGCACATCGGCCTGAATCACCGCCGCCCGGCGGGCCACCTCCGCCTGGCGGCCGAGTGGCTTCAGCTGCCGCCGCAGTTCCGCGGTGAGATCCGTCAGGCGGCTCATCTTCTCGGTGAGGCCTTCGAGTTTGCGCAGTGCTTTCTCTTTGCGCTTGCGGTGTTTGAGCACGCCGGCAGCCTCTTCGATGAACCCGCGCCGGTCATCTGCCGTGGCGTGCAGGATCGAGTCCAACTGGCCCTGGCCGACGATCACGTGCATCTCGCGACCGATGCCGGAGTCGGAGAGCAACTCCTGGACGTCCAGCAAGCGGCACGGTGTGCCGTTGATGGCGTACTCGGACCCTCCCGAGCGGAACATGATGCGTGAGATGGTGACCTCGGTGAAGTCGATGGGGAGGGCGCCATCCGTGTTGTCGATGGTCAGCGTGACCTCGGCGCGACCCAGTGGCGCCCGATTGGACGTTCCGGCGAAGATGACGTCCTCCATCTTGCCGCCACGCAGGCTCTTGGCGCCCTGCTCCCCCATCACCCACGACAGGGCATCGACAACGTTGGACTTACCCGATCCGTTCGGTCCGACGACGCAGGTGACGCCCGGCTCGAAGTTGAGCGTGGTAGGCGAGGCGAAGGATTTGAAGCCCTTGAGAGTGAGGCTCTTCAGGTGCACGCGAACTCCTTGCGACGGGTCGTTGCAGGCTAACCCGCCCGACGTTGCACCCGGCGCAACGGCACGCACCCATTCAGTGCGCGACCGGCTCCAGCAACTCCGCCTCCAACGCGGACAACGACAGGGAACGCTCCAACTGCAGTTCCTCGACTTGCGCTTCCAGTTCGGCGACCCGACGGCGCAGGCGTGCGATCTCGATCGCGGCCCGGTGGTCAGGTGACGCCATGTGCCCGTACAGAGCCTTGGCCATCTCAACCCCTTAGTGGCCCCAAGGGCCTTTCCCCATGCCGACCCCGCACGGGGCCGAGTCCTGCACTGCCACACCTCGCCTCGGGTCCCTCCGGGTACCCGGGTACGGCGGCGTCGCAGCACCCTCAGTGTGGCAGCAACTCGCCTGCCGCGGAAGCCGCCGGCGCAGATGCTCAGTCAACCCGGAGCCGTCCTCATTGCGCAGGCGAACTCCGGCGACTCCGGAGCTGGATGCCGCCGCCCCACCGGTGAGCCCCTCGCCGGGGACTCACCGGTGAATTCCAGCGGTGGAGACGCGGGGACGGCGCTGACATTTCGGGCACCGATGAGACGAGCGATTGGCGAACTGTTCCCGAACGATGGGACGTCCACATCGCGCGCACGGCTCCGACTCCCTGCCGTAGACCGACAGGCTCCGGTCGAACCAACCGGAATCGCCGTTGACCGCCACGTAGAGAGGGTCGAAGGACGTCCCCCCGGCGGCGATGGCAGCCCGCATGATGTCAGTGACCACTTCGAGTAGTTCGGCGACACGGGAACTGCTGAGGCGATTCGCGGGATGTTCGGGGTGCAACTGGCACCGCCACAGCGCTTCGTCGGCGTAGATGTTCCCGACGCCGGAGACGAATGTCTGAGCCAGCAGCACCCGCTTGATCCCGGAACGAGAGCGGCGGATGTGTCGGGACACCTCCCCCGCGTCGAACAGCGGGTCGAAAGGGTCGCGGGCGATGTGGGCGGCCGCCGTCGGCACATCGCCGGCACGTTCGTCGGCGAGGACCCACCCGAAGGTGCGCTGATCGCGGAACACCAGCGCCGATCCATCGTCCATGGGCCACCACACCCGCCGATGTGGATCCGGCTCGACGAGGTCACTGTTGTCGACGACTCGGAATTGACCGCTCATACCCAGGTGGGCGACCAGAACGTCATCGCTGTCCGCCAGTTCGAGCCACAGGTACTTACCACGCCGCTGCGCCGCGATGGGCGAGACGTGCGACATCCGGCCGAGGAACTCGTCGACCCCACCTGCCTGGCGACGCACGGCACGCTCATGGGCAACCTGGACCCCGCCGAGGTGGCGTCCGACCACCCGGCGCTGCAGGCCGACGCGGACAGTCTCGACTTCGGGCAGTTCCGGCATCGTCAGCGCCGGTTCTCGCTGATCTCCGCAAAGGTCGTGCGAGCTGCCTGCTGTTCGGCGTCCTTCTTGGTGGGACCGCGGCCATGTCCATGCAGCCCATCAGTGAGTTTCACCTGCGCCGTGAACACCTTGTCATGATCAGGACCGGTCTCGGCCACCACGTACTGCGGGGCCCCGAGACCGAGTTCCGAGGTGAGTTCCTGCAGACTCGTCTTCCAATCGAGTTCCGCGTCCAGCCCCTCGGCGGCCGTCAGCCGGGAGTCCATGAGGCGATGGATGACCTCGGTGGCAGCCGTGAGACCCGCGGTCAGGTAGACGGCCCCCAAGACGGCTTCGAGGCTGTCGGCCAATATCGAGGTTTTGTTCCGCCCACCGGTCGCATCCTCGCCCTTGCCCAAGAGGAGGTAGGCACCCAGATCGATCTCACGAGCCACGCTCGCCAGCGCCTTGGCGCTGACCACGGCCGCCCGCATCTTGGCGAGCCGGCCTTCCGGAAGATCAGGATTGCGGGTGAAGAGGGCGTCGGTGATGACAACTCCGAGAACTGCGTCGCCCAGGAACTCCAGTCTCTCGTTGGGGCGCAGGCCACCGTGCTCGTACGCATAAGACCTGTGCGTCAGCGACTCCACCAGCAAGTCGTCCGGCAGGGTGATGCCCAGGCGGGCGCACAGTTCGTCGGGCGGTCGCGCTGACCCGTCCGCTGCAGTCAAGATCAGACGTCGAGGACGGTGCGCTTGTTGTAGGTGCCGCACGTTGCGCAAGCCGTGTGGGGGCGCTTGGCGGATCCACACCGGTCGCACGTCGTGAGCGTCAACGGGGCCGCCTTCCACTGCGAACGGCGGGCGCGGGTGTTGGCGCGCGACATCTTCCGTTTCGGGACAGCCACGTCAGTCTCCTTCGCTCAGTTTGGTGCGCAGGTCGGCCAGTGCCGCAAGGCGTGGATCGCTGCGTTCGTGCCCGTGACCCGGGTCGTCCGCCATTCGGAATCCACACTCTGGGCACAGTCCTAGGCAGTCTGGGGCACAGACAGGGCTCAAGGGTAGTGCCAGAAGGGTCGCATCGCGAAATGCCGGCCGCAGATCGAGCATCGGACCATCCATGGGTTCGATGTCGTCGTCGGACTCCTCGTTCTGCTCGACCTCGGCGCCGGGGTAGACGAAGAAGGGTCGGAAAGTGATTTCCAGGGGGTTGTCGATGTCCGTCAGGCATCGCACACACGTGCCGTGCAGCCGCAGTGAGGCGGAGCCGGTGACCAGGATCCCGTCCAGAACGGACTCGAGGAACAACTCCACAGCGACAGGTTCTTCGGCCACGTGCACGACGTCGTTGGCGAGTTCACTGTCGGGATCTACCTGCACCGTCAGTCGTAGCGAGGCGCCGGGCTGACGAGGCAGGCGCCGGGAATCGATGACGAGAGGCGGTTCCTCGGTCATGCCACCGGCGTTTCGGCGGGCTCCTCCGGGCCGGCTCCGGCCAGTTTCTGGCGGCCGTTCGCGACGGCGTCCAGCGTGCGCTGGAGAGTGCCTTCGAACGAGGCGAGTTTGGCGTCGACGTAGGCGTCGACCTCCGCACGCTTGTGATCGGCCTGCGACTGCGCCTCGAACACGATGCGTTCGGCCTCGATCCGCGCCGCCTGGGTGACTTCATGTTCCGACACCAACTGAGCCGCGTATTCGCGACCGTCGGCCGCGACCTGCTCCGCGGTCTCCTGGGCCTCGGCGATGACAGCGTCCCGCTCGGCGATGATCCCCTGGGCCTGGCGAACCTCGTCGGGCAGCACGCTGCGGGCATGTTCGACGAGTTGGGCCGCCTGGTCACGGTCGATGATCGCCCCACCCCCGAGCGCGCGCGGTTTGGCAGCGGCGATCACCTCAGCGAGGGCGTCCAAGGTCTGGCTGATGTCCACGAGTTCCTCCCCAGGAGCTGTCATCGTCTCACTGCTGCAGTGGCCGATCAGGTGCGGCGCACACGGTCTTCCAGTTTCACCCGAACCGACTCGGGGACCAAACCGGTCACGTCGCCGCCGTAGGTCGCGACGTCCTTGACCAGACTGGACGAGAGATACCCGTAGATGGGGTTGGTGGACACGAAGAGCGTCTCGACCCCGGACAGCCGGTGGTTCATCTGCGCCATCTGCAACTCGTAATCGAAGTCCGACACGGCCCGCAGACCCTTGACGATGGCCGAGATGCCCTTGTCGCGGCAGTAGTCCACCAGCAGGCCGTGGAACGCGTCGACACTGACGTTCGGGAACGGAGCCAACGACTCGGAGAGCATCTCCATGCGTTCTTCGACTGTGAACACGCTGGACTTGGTCTTGTTGATGAGCACGGCCACCGTGACATGCTCGAACAAAGCCGCGGCACGTTCGAATACATCCAGATGACCGTTGGTCACCGGGTCGAACGAACCCGGGCAGACGGCGGTGGCCATGGGTCAATCCTTATCGCTACCGGACGGCGTCGTGTGCCTGCGACCGTACCAAATCATGGTGTCGCCATACTCGCGATCGCCATCACCGCTTAGTCCGGCGGGCCAGCTGAGCGCATAGCGCCTGCCGGTCTCGATCACGACAACGGCATCGGACGCCAGCCAGCCCCCTGCGACGAGTTCGGTCAGGACATTCGGGATCTCCGCCGCGACGGCGTCGTACGGGGGGTCGGCGAACACGATGTCGAACGTTGCTTCCTGGGTTCGCCCGAGGACCGTAAGCACTGACGATGCGATAACTCTTGACCGGTCAGCCGCCCCCAAGGAGGCCACATTGCGCCGGATGCTCGCCGCCGCGCCCCGATCCCGGTCCACGAAGGTGGCGTGGGCGGCCCCGCGGCTCAGCGCCTCGAGCCCGAGAGCTCCGGAGCCTGCGTAGAGATCGAGTACCGTCCGGTCCTCCCAGCTCACCAGCAGATGGTCGAGTCGGCTGAACACGGCCTCACGCACTCGATCGGACGTCGGTCTCACTCCGGTGCGGGGCACGGTCAGCGGTCGACCACGCCAGTGACCAGCCACGATGCGCGTCATGTCTTGTCCAGGTACTCCGCGGCGGTCTGCTCCCGCAGTGACGCTGTCCAGGCCGCCAGAGCGGGATGGTTCTCCAACTGGGGATCCGAGGTCACAAGATCGACGGCAGCCTGCCGCGCTGACGCAATGACCTCTTCGTCGCGGAGGACCGACAGCAACCGCAGCGACGAACGCCTTCCCGACTGCGAGGAACCCAGAACGTCGCCTTCGCGCCGTAACTGGAGGTCCAACTGGGCCAGCACGAAACCATCCAGCGTGGCGGAGACCTGTCTCAGGCGCTCGTAGCCCGGCTCCCCCACCGGCAGCCGGGTGACCAAGAGGCACAGCGCCGATTGACCGGAGCGACCAACCCTGCCCCGCAACTGGTGCAGTTGGGACACACCGAATCGTTCCGCATCCATGATGACCATCATGGATGCGTCCGGCACGTCGACACCGACCTCGATCACGGTGGTGCTGACCAGCACATCCAATCCGCTGGGGTCCTCGGGCCCGGCCGCGAACGCGCGCATGACCTGACTCTTCTCGTCGGTGCTCAGCCGACCATGCATGACTCCGACACGGACCTCCGACAGGGGCCCAGCGGCGAGTTCCGCCGCCAAGGTCTCAACCGCGTAGGGAGGCACCTCACTGACGTCGCCGTCGCTGCCGTCGTCGACGTCAGCCCCCTCGTCGCCGTCCCACTCCTCACTGTCGTCTGAAATCCGGGTACAGACGACAAACACCGGGTGACCGGCGCCGACCTCTTCGGCGACGCGTTCCCAGGCTCGGTCGAGGTGCGTGGGCTGGGACGTCTCACTGACCACGTGTGTGTTGATCTGCGGGTCACCCGGTGGGGCGTTCGGTCAACATGACCACGTCGAGATCACCGAAGACAGTCATCGCGACAGTGCGGGGAATGGGGGTGGCGGTCATCACCAGCAGGTGGGGGCGTTGGCCGGGAATCCGCTCGAGCAGGGCCGAGCGTTGCTCCACCCCGAAACGATGCTGCTCATCGACCACGATCAGTCCCAGGTCCCGATACTGCACCTGATCCTGGAGCAGGGCGTGGGTACCGACGACTATGCCCGCCTCACCTGAGGCGATGTCGAGCAGTGTGCGGCGCCGAGCAGCCGCAGGAGTGGATCCGGTGAGCAGCGTCACCCGGGTCGCATGCTCGGCGCCTCCGAGTAATCCGCCTTCGGCCAGCGGCCCCAGCAGTCGGACGATGTTGGCGTGATGTTGGTGCGCCAAGACCTCGGTGGGGGCGAGCAGCACGGCCTGCCCGCCGGCGTCCACGACCTGCAGCATCGCGCGCAAGGCGACCAGGGTCTTGCCGGTTCCGACGTCGCCCTGGAGAAGCAAGTGCATCGGCTGCGATCCGGCCAAGGCCTTGCTGATCTGCTGCCCCACCCGCTGCTGCCCGGACGTCAGCGTCAGCTCCATTGCCCCGTCGAACTCGGCCAGGAGCGCATCGCCGACCGGGGGGCGGGCAGCGGTGTGAAGTTCCGAGGTGCGCTGTCGGCGCTGCGCCAACAGCAGTTGCAGACCCAGTGCCTCGTCGAAGACGAGGCGGCGACGGGCGCGATCCAGGGACCCCTGATCCGATGGCAGGTGCAGTTCGCGAAGGGCAGTATCGAGATCAACCAGGTTCGATCGCCGCAACACGTCCCCCGGGACGGGGTCGGGGATGGGGTCCACCTGGGGCAGGACGGCCTCGACTGCCCGCGCGATCACCGGGCTGGCCAGTTTGCTCACCGCGGGGTAGATCGGGATCAGCCGATCGGCGAATCCCACAGCAGCCTGGTCGGCGGCTGCGTCATCGACGGTGCGCGCCAATACCTCGAACTCCGGATGGATCAGTTGCGGTTTGCCCTTGAACGTGCCCACCTGACCGGAGAAGAGCCCCAGCTGCCCGACCGGGAGTTTCCCCTCCAGATAGCGCTGGTTGAAGAAGGTCAGGAGCAAGTCGCCGGTTCCGTCTGTCACCACCAACTCCGTGCGGTGTCCACGCCGCCCCGTGCGCCGGTCCGGATAAGTGCTCGTGCGCACCGACTTGATCCGAGCCATGACCGTGACGAAGTCGTCAGGCCGCAGCGTGCTGAGATCGGTGAGTTCCCCGCGCCGGAAGTACCTGCGGGGATAGTGGTCCAGCAGGTCCGCGACCGTCTGAATATCGAGTGCTTGGTCGAGCGCCTTGACGGTCTTGGCTCCCAGCAGTCCCCGAAGGGAGTCGTCTCAGAGCCGCCATGAGTCCCAGGGTGGCATGCTCACTCGACGCCGAAGATGAGCGGCCACACCGGCTGACCACCGTCGTAGACGGTCACTTCGACTCCCGGGTGATCTTCGCCCATCCGCCGGACCACGGCGTCCACCACGGAGTCCTCGGCATCCTCACCGCGGACGATGGTCACCAGTTCGGCACCGGCGGACAGCATCAACTCGAGTGTCAGCAGGGCAACACGGGTGAAGTCGGCACCGATCTGCAGGATGTCGCCGTCGACCATCCCCAGGATGTCCCCTGGCCGACAGCGCCCGGCGCGTGGTCATCACTTCGCGGGACGACACTGTGACACCGCCGTATCGGGTCGCACCCGATGCCCGGGACATGGCCACGACATCGTCATCGAACGCCAGTCCCGGGTCGTGCACGGCGATGGCGGCGAGTGACTGGGTGATGGAACGGGTGGGAACGACCGCCACCCGTAATCCCTGTTCCCGCGCCGAGACCGCGGCGGCCTCGGCCGCGGCCCGGATGTCCTTGTCGCTGGGCAGGACGATGACTTCACCCGCGTCTTGCCCCAGGACGGCTGCCAGGACCTCACCCGTCGCCGGTGCCAGTTGAGGTTTGGCGACGACCAGCCCCGATCATCGAGTTCCGCAAGCAGATCGCCGCGATCCCAGCCACCATGCGCGACGGCCACGTACCGCGGCGCCCCTCCCGCACCCGGTGAGCGTGGGAATCCGGGGTGGACCAGGTAGGTGATCCGGATGCGGTAGGGCCGGCCGTGTGTCCATGCCCGCCTCGACCGCGGCACCGGCGTCATCGACGTGCACGTGCACGTTCCACAGGCCATCGCCACCCGACGACGACCAGGGAGTCGCCCATGGCTTGGAGCGTCACCTTGAGGGCGGGCACGCGGTCATCGTCGGCCTCCAGCAAATACATGACCTCATAAGCGGGCCCGACGTAGTCACCCCCCGACTTGCTGCCACCCGGAGGGCTGCTGGGCCTGCTGCTGATGACCGGAGGGGGCCGGCGCCGGCCGGTGATCACCTCGACCAGAGCGGACAGGATGACAACGAAACCCCGGCCACCGGAGTCGACCACGCCGGCCAGACGCAGCGGTTCAAGCTGCTCGGTCGTCTGGTCGAGGGCGATGTCGGCAGCATCCGCGGCGATGGTGACCATCTGGGCCAGGTTGCCGTGAGGTGGAGCCGCGGCTGCCGCCTCGGCGGCGCGTCTCACGACGGTCAGGATGGTCCCCTCCTTCGGGGATCCGACCGCCGAGTAAGCCAGTTCACTGGCGCGCAGCAGGCCCGCCCGGAACACGTCGGCCGCCGGTCGGGCCCCCTCGTCATCGACCGGTGGAACCATGACCATGCCGCGCATGATCTGGCTCAGGATTACTCCCGAGTTTCCGCGCGCCCCGAGCATGGCGCCCTTCGTCAGGGCCGTGGACATCACGAGCATCCGCTCGGTCTCGGGGGTCGCTTCGGCCAGTGCGGCATCGGCCTCGATCATGGCTGTCTCGGCGGCCTCGATGGTGAGGTACATGTTGGTGCCCGTGTCTCCGTCGGGAACGGGGAACACATTGAGGGCGTCGATCTCCGCTCGGGCCTCACCCAGCGCCACCACGGCCGTGCGTACCCAGGAGCGGAGTACGTCGGAGTCGACGATCTCGAACATGCGCTCAACCTAGTCCTGCATCGCGTCGATTTCGCGGTGTCAATCGAGTCCGGTATGGTTTAGGACGGTTTGCATCTCGCCTGAGAGTGCGGCTTTTCAACAGTGTGGCCCGGAGTTGGCCAACCGAACTGATCCGGAGCCAACCGGCATCCGATGGTGACAGGAGTGTGTGACATGGCTGCCAAATGCGACGTGTGTGGCAAGGGCCCCGGCTTCGGCCACAGCATTTCCCACTCGCACCGCCGCACCAAGCGTCGGTGGAACCCCAATGTTCAGCCGGTGCGCACCATCGTGGACGGTACGCCCACCAAACTCACCGTGTGCACCTCCTGCCTCAAGGCGGGCAAGGTCACCCGAGCCTGACCGGTGACCGACCGCTCGGTTTCGCTCCTGCGGGACGCGTTCGCTCGCGTTTACGAATCAGTCCCTGAAGTGCTCTCGGACCTGGATGAGGAACAGCTTGCCTGGAGCCCAGGGCCCCACGCCAACCCCATTTCGTGGCTGATCTGGCATCTGGCACGGGTCCAGGACGACCACCTCGCCGGCATCGCAGGCCATGACCAGGTGTGGCTCGCGGACGGCTGGTGCGAACGCTTTGCCCTCCCTCTCGACCCGCACGACATCGGATATGGTCAGACCGCCGACGAAGTGCGTCAGGTAGTGGCGTCGGCCGGCGACCTGCAGGGCTACTACTCCGCTGTCCACACTCGTACCAACGAGATCCTCGACACCCTTACTGACGCTGACTTCGACCGCATCGTCGACGAACGGTGGGATCCACCCGTCACCGCCGCCATCCGCCTCGTGAGTGTGGTCAACGACGTCACCCAGCATGTCGGGCAGGCGGCCTACGTGCGGGGATTACTTCCTTCCTGAGGAGTTCCTTCCGGAGGAGTTCCTTCCGGAGGAGTTCCTTCCGGACGAGATCCTTCCGGACGAGATCCTTCCGCAGGAGCCCCCTTCTGAGAAAGGGCCCCTGCGGGAATGCCTCCGTCTCGACGGCTGAGTCGCGGGGCGTCGGTGGTCCCTCGTCAACGGAATCCCTCGTCAACGGAATCCCCGTCAACGGAATCCACGTCAACGGAATCCCTCGTCAACGGAAGTGGTCGTAACCGCCACCCTGTCCGCTCCACATCCGCCCGTCGACCGCAACGCCCGGTCCGTTGGTCCCGGGGACCACGGCCCGACCGATCGCTGTGAACATCTGCGGGAGAGCTGTCCCAGCGGGAAATGCCGCGACAAGGCTGTGGTCGTCGCCGCCGGCAAGGACCCAAGTGAGCGGATCGACGTTGAACGCCGACGAGGTCTCCTGTAGCTGATCGGCGACCGGGATCAGTTCGGACTCGAGGTCGACGACCACGCCTGATGCCCGGGCCAGGTGAGCGATATCTGCCATCAGCCCGTCGCTGACGTCGATCATGGCGGTTGCTCCCGCTGCCGCCGCGGCCGGTCCGCTGTCGTAAGGAGGATGTGGTCGGCCATAGGCCTGCACCAACGATCGGGGTGAACGAAATCCGCGAGAGAGCACGGTCAACCCCGCTGCCGCCCATCCCTGGCGGCCCGCGATGGCGACGACGTCGCCGACCTCCGCGCCGTCTCTGCGAACCACCTGCTCCGCGCTGCCCATGGCAGTGACGGAAACAACGATTGAATCCCCTCGGGTCAAGTCGCCACCCACGACACCGGCCCCGACCTGCTCGGCTTCGTCGTTGATACCCAGCAGAAGTTCGGTCACCCAGTCGACGGTCGTGTCCGGCGGCACCGTCACAGCCACCAGCAGGGCAGCCGGCGTTCCGCCCATGGCCGCGACATCGGCCATGGCGGCAGCCGCGGCGCGATGCCCGACGTCATCGGCCGAAACCCAGTCGTGCCGGAAATGGCGGTCCTCGACGACAGCGTCCACGCCGATCACGACTGGCGCCGCGACATCCACGACGGCAGCGTCGTCACCAATGCCCACGCGAGCACCGACGGGCGTCGGGATGGCGGCCCTGAGCCTGTCCAGAAGTCCGAACTCCCCGATGTCGGCGACGGTGTCGGCCACGATTCCTCCCACGGTTCCCCCACTGGAGCCACTGATTACGCCACTCACGGTAGTTCAGGGACCGGCCGCCATCGTTCGCGCCCCGCACGCCGCCGATCGCCCGAGCTCCGATCCCAGCGATCAGCCTCGGCGGTGCAAGGCTTCGTCCAGAAGCGTCGCGATCAGGTCCTGATAGGTGACACCGGACGCCTGCCACATCCTCGGATACATCGAGATCGAGGTGAACCCGGGCATGGTGTTGATCTCGTTGACCATTACCTCACCTGCTGAGTCGACGAAGAAGTCGACGCGAGCCAGACCTCGACAGTCGAGCGCCTGGAACGCCCGCACCGCGACCTCGCGTATTCGATCAGCGAGGTCGACGGGGATCTCCGCGGGCACGATCAAGTCCACCGAGTCATCCAGATACTTGGCCTCGAAGTCGTAGAACTCGTGTCCTGAACGGACCTTGATCTCGGCGCAGACGCTCGCGCGGGGATTGTCACCGCTCCCTTGAAGCACGCCACATTCGATCTCGCGCGCAGACTGCACACCCGCCTCGACGATCAGGTGCTGATCGTGCTCGGCAGCACTGTCCACCGCGGCGTGCAGAGCGTCCATGTCGGCAACCTTGCTCACCCCCATGCTGGATCCCGCGCGAGCCGGTTTCACGAACAGCGGCCAGCCGAGTCCACGCACGACATCCACGTGCGGCCCCGGCCACTGTCCGCGCGTGAAACTGTGCCACGACCCGGCCGGAATGCCTGCAGCCTGGAGCAGCCGTTTGGTGGTCGCCTTGTGCATGCAAGCCGCCGAGGCCAACACTCCTGAGCCCACGTACGGCAGGCTTGCCACGTCGAAGAGTCCCTGCACGGTTCCGTCCTCACCGTGAGGACCGTGTAGTACCGGGAATACGACGTCGATCGGGAACCAAGGTCGGGCTCCGGTTTGTCGCTCGACCCAGAGTCCGTGTCGGTCAGGATCCAAGCTCAACGTGACCGGGTCGCCCGTCGGGTCGACCGTGGGCAGAATGCCATTGCGGATGACGAGTTCCCCTGGATCAGGATCTTGGAGGAGCCAGGACCCCGATGGGGTGATCCCGACACAGATCGGGTCGAACCTTGCGCGGTCCATCGCCGCCAGAACGCTGCCGGCGCTGACGCAGGATATGGAGTGTTCGCTGCTGCGCCCGCCGTACAGGACTAAGACCCGGGTGCGTGCGTCGCTCACGTTGGCAGGCTATCGGCCGCGGTGGCCATTGCCGGTTAAGTGTCCCCGCGCGTCAGGGGTCCCCTCGTCAGGGGTCCCCTCGCGTCAGGGCTCCGCGCGTCAGAGGCTCCGAGCGTTCCAGTGACTGATCACATGCTGTTCGTGTTCGAAGCCCAGAGCGCTGAGTCCACCAGCGTCCAGCGCGAACAGCCGACCGTCCACGGCGGGCAGGTCCAGCCAGGTGGCAGTCAGAATTCGCAGCAGATGCCCATGCGCCACGAGCGCCACGTCCTGATCGCTCGCAATGACGGTCAGGGCTCGGTCCAAGACCCTGCGCGCCCGCTGTGCCACCTGTTCAGGTTGTTCACCGGGGGTATCCCCGGGAGGTATTGGGTCGCGCCAGATCGTCCACTGGGGGTCACCCAACTCAGCACGAATGTCGGCGGTGCGCCGACCTTCGTATGCGCCGTAGTCCCACTCCAGAAGGTCGGGATCAGTCTCACCGGTCAATCCCGCCAATCGAGCGGTCTCCTGCGCTCGCCCCAATGGGCTGATCAGCACCAGTCCGAACGATCGGCCCGCCAGGTGAGGAGACAGTCTGGCGGCATCGGAGCGGCCCTTCTCAGTGAGCGGTAGGTCGGTCCTCCCAGTGTGCTGCCCGCTACGACTCCACTCTGTCTCGCCGTGACGGACCAGTACGATCAGGCCGGGCATCAGGCGCCTTGCCCCTGCTCCTCCCGCACCGGGCGGGACATCAACGCGGCCAGCATCTCTTTCGGAGCCATCCCGTCGCGGACGACACTCACGACCTGCTCGGTGATCGGCATCTCAACGTCGGCGTCTTGACCCATCTCCAGGATGGGCACGGCGCTCTTGACGCCCTCGCAGGTCTGTTTGGTGACTTCGATCGTCTCGGCCACGGAAAGACCTTTGCCGAGGTTCTCTCCGAACGTGCGGTTGCGTGACAGCGACGAACTACAGGTGGCGATCAGGTCGCCGATGCCCGCCAGTCCCAGGAATGTCATCGGGTTGGCGCTCAAGGCAACCCCTAGTCGCGACATTTCGGCGAGCCCGCGTGTGATGAGAGCAGCCTGGCTGTTCTCTCCGAAGCCCTGGCCGACCGCCATGCCGTTGGCGAGGGCGATGACGTTCTTGACAGCGCCACCAATCTCGACCCCGACGACATCGGTCGTGAAATAGGGGCGGAAGTAGTCGGTGCTCGACGCCAGCTGCAACTGCTGTGCGCGCCGTTCGTCGACACATGCGACCGTGGTCGCGGCAGGTTGCCGCTGCACGATCTCACGCGCCAGGTTCGGCCCGGACACGACAGCCACGCGATCGAGGGGCGCATCCGCGACTTCCGCCAACAGCTGCGACATCCGCAACTTCGTGCCCTGCTCGATTCCCTTCATCAATGTGACGAGCAGAGCATCGGCCGGAACGTATGGCTTCCATGCGGTCAGGTTCTCCCGGACTGTCTGGGAGGGGATGGCGAGCACGACGATGTCGACACCGTCGAGTACCTCCTGCGGATCGAGCGAGCACCAGATCGTCGGCGGCAAATCGAGGCCTGGGTGATACACCTCATTGCGATGGTTGTCGTTGATGTCTGCGACGACTTCAGCCTCGCGGGCCCACATGCCCACTTCGCCTCCGGCGTCGGCCATGATCATCCCGTAGGCCGTCCCCATGGATCCGCTGCCCATGACCGCGATGCGCGCCATCGATCCTCCTCGTCTCGTCGTGTCAGTCAGCGGGCTGTCCGCTTGGCAGTGCGCTTCGCCACGCTCCTTGTGGCGGTCCTCTTCTTCGCGGGCGCCTTCTTCGCGGCTGTCTTCTTCGCGGCTGTCTTCTTAGCGGGCGTCTTCTTGACGGCTGTGCGCTTGGCAGCGGTCCTCTTGGCGCCAGCCTTCTTGGCAGGTGCCGTCTTCTTCACGGTCGCCCTCTGGGCCGGCGTCTTCTGGGCGGTCGTCTTCTTGGCTGCCGGAGCCTTCTTGGCCGGAGCCTTCCGAACAGAGGCCTTCTTCACTGGGGCCCGCTTCACGGCTGCCTTCTTCGCAGTCGTCTTCTTGGCAGTCGACTTCTTGGCAGTCGACTTCTTGGCAGTCGTCTTCTTGGCGGTCGTCTTCTTGGCGGTCGTCTTCTTGGCGGTCGTCTTCTTGGCGGTCGTCTTCTTGGCGGTCGGAGCCTTCTTGGCCGGAGCCTTCCGAACAGAGGCCTTCTTCGCGGGGGCCTTCTTCACGGGAGCCTTCTTCACGGGGGCCTTCTTGGCAGCGGGCTTCGGCGTAGACGCCCGCTTCGCCGCGGCCTTCTTCGCAGGCGCCTTCTTTGCGGGCGCCTTCTTGGCCGCGGTCTTGCGGGCCGGGGACTTACGCGCTGCTGCCATGAGGTCTGCCTCTTTCCGTGTCAGCGGCAAAGGATGCCGCACTGGTTCCCGCCGTCCCGACCTGGCATTCCACCGATCATCGGGGGGCGACTCATTGCGTAGTGTTGCAAGAAGTTCGGTGATTGCGTCGACTATTCGACTGGTCGCCTCAGTGAGCACTTCGGCGGTGATCTCCCGATGCATGAGATCGGACAAGTCCACTGGCGGTCCGGCCGCCACCTTGATGAGCTTGGGCGGAAAGAGATTCAGTTCCTTGGTGTAAGGGCGCATCACGTGCTGAACCCCCCAATGAGCCAAGGGGATGACCGGCTTGTCGCTGAGCAAGGCGATGCGCGCCGCCCCGGTCTTCCCAGTCATCGGCCACAAGTCCGGATCACGGGTCAGCGTTCCTTCGGGATAGACCACCACGGCCTCACCCGCGTTGACAGCAGCCACCGCCGCCCGCACGGCCTCGCCCGCATTGTCCGTCTCGCGATAGACCGGAATCTGCCCGGCGCCGCTGATGATGCGACCAGCCACCGGCAACTCGAACACTGAGTCTTTGCTCAGGAAACGAGGCGCTCGATCGTTGTCGTTCATGAAGTGGGCGATGACCAGGGGATCGATCCAGGACATGTGGTTGGCGGCAATCACGACACCTTGGCCCGGCCTACCCAGATTGTGTTCGCCGCTCCAATTCCGGCGAGTGGCGGACATCATCGTCGGCCACAACAGCACCGCGGCAAGGCGATACCACGGACCCAGTGACTGGTCGGCCGGGAACGGACGCACGTCGAACCTCCGGCACACATCCTTGCCGCGTAGCATGCCGGTGTCGCGGCGACGCGGCACCGACGAGGGATCCTCATGACGGACACATCCTGGCGCTGGCATCTGGTGGTTCCCCTGAAACCACTGACGGAGGCCAAGACGCGGCTCACGGCCCAGCCGAGCATCCGCCGGAATCTGGTGCGGGCTTTCGCCCGAGACGTCGTCGCAGCTTGCGTTGCCGGTGCGCCCAATCACGACATCGCCGTGGTGGGTGACGCATCCTGGGCGGAGGAAGTCCCGCCTTCTGTGCGCCTTTGTCCGGATGAAGGTCCCGATTTGAACGGCGCATTGCGCAAGGTGGTCGCCGCACTTCCCAGCACTGACCCGGTGGCGATCATCCTGGGTGACTTGCCGTGCGTCACAGCTGATGACATCCGCCGGTTGCTCCGCGTCGCCGGTGAGCTGCTCGCAACCCACTCGTCGGTTGTTGTCCCCGACGCCGCAGGGACAGGGACCGCCGTACTCGTCTCGCGAGCCGGTGAGATGTCACCGTCGTTTGGGCCGCATTCCCGTAGATCCCACCGAACCGCGGGGAGCGTGGAACTCGATTCAGTTGCATGGAGTCGGGTCCGTTGCGACGTCGATGACGTGGCGGACCTCAGCCGAGCCCGCAGCCTGGGTCTTGGCCCGAACACCTCCAGGGCGCTCGAAGACTCCGGGCTACTGACACGCGAAGAGGGACCCATCGTCATGATGGATCCCTCTTCTTGAGCCAGGAACTACCGCTTGGCGGTTGTCTTCTTGGCGGTCGTCTTCTTCGCGGTCGTCTTCTTGGCGGTCGTCTTCTTCGCGGTCGTCTTCTTGGCTGCCGGGGCCTTCTTCGCGGTCGTCTTCTTGGCCGCCGGAGCCTTCTTCGCTGCCGGAGCCTTCTTGGCCGGCGCCTTCTTGGCCGCCGGAGCCTTCTTCGCTGCCGGAGCCTTCTTGGCCGGAGCCTTCTTCGCGGTGGCCTTCTTCGCGGTTGTCTTGGTTGCCTTGCGCGCGCCGGCCACCATCGCCTTGAAGTCGGAGGCAGGCGTGAACTTGACGATCTTGGTGGCCTTCAGCTTGATCGCCTCACCGGTACGCGGATTGCGTGCGGTCCGGGCACCACGATCGGACACCTTCCAGATCCCAAGTCCGGAGATGTTCAGCCGGTGATCGTCCAGCACGGCCTTCTTGATCTCATCGACCACGGCATCCAGAGTCTCGGCGGCCTCCTTGCGGCTTTGTTCAAGCCGCTCGGCAATGTTGTCAATCAACTCAGCCCTGTTCACTGGGAATCCCTTTCGTTGTGGGCATGTCGAGCGGTTCGCGGTAACACGATCCGTTCGTGGGACACGTTAGCCCCATGAGGGCGCCGGAACCGGGAACGCCCCGCCGCACTTGTCCGCGGGGGTACCCCGGCCTCGATGAAACCAAACCCTCGTCAGTTCGCCATTTCCTGAGGCCACCTATCCGACGCACACACCAACAACCGATGCCGGGCGCGTAACGGTCCCCGGTCAGGCGAAGAGTCCGGGTCAACTCCGGGTGCGGGTCGTGGGGAGGAAGCCCGGTCGCCTCTCCTCGAAGACGTCGATATCCGCCTCGTGCTCCAACGTGATCGCAATGTCGTCCAGTCCGTTGAGCAAGCGCCACTTCACGGCAGGGTCGACATCGAACCGTGCTTCGAGGTCTCCGACACGGAGCAGTTGATTCTCCAGATCGACCGTGATCGGTGTCTCAGGGCGCGCTTCGACCAATTCCCACAACCGCTCCACCGTGGACTGATCGACCAGGGCCGGCAGCAAGCCATTCTTGCCCGCGTTGCTGCGGAAGATGTCAGCGAAACGTGACGAGATCACCACCTTGAAGCCGTAGTCCTGCAAGGCCCACACCGCGTGTTCCCGCGACGAACCGGTGCCGAAATCCGGTCCCGCGATGAGCACCGAAACGTCCGCATGATGTGGCTGGTTCAGCACGAAATCGTCATCCCGGCGCCACGCGGCGAACAATCCGTCTTCGAACCCGGTCCGCGTGATGCGCTTCAGGTACTCGGCCGGAATTATCTGATCGGTGTCGACGTTGCTGCGACGAAGTGGAGCGGCTGTGCCCTCGTGCACTGTGAACTGTTCCATGTCTTTCCTCTCAGTGGGTGGGAGCCTCTCAGCGGGTGGGACGCCGCTCAGCGGGTGGGAGCCAGGTCGGATGGCGCTGCGAGTGTCCCCACCACTGCAGTGGCGGCGGCCACCTGCGGCGACACCAGGTGGGTTCGACCCCCGGGACCCTGGCGACCCTCGAAGTTGCGGTTCGACGTCGATGCCGCGCGTTCCCCGGGGGTCAACTTGTCGGGATTCATCGCCAGACACATCGAGCAGCCGGCTTCTCGCCACTCAGCCCCAGCGGCAGTGAAGACCTCTCCCAAACCCTCGGCCTCGGCCTGCAACCGCACCCTTACTGAGCCGGGGACGACGAGCATACGAACTCCATCGGCCACGGTTCGGCCGCGCAGAATTTCCGCTGCAGCCCGAAGGTCCTCGATGCGGCCGTTGGTGCACGACCCCACGAAGACGGTGTCGACGGCGACCTCCCGCAGCGGAGTTCCTGGCGTCAGCGCCATGTAGTCCAGCGCCCGCTGGGCTGCAGCTCGCGCCACTGGGTCGGCGAAGTCCTGCGGATCGGGGACGGACGCGGACAGGGGCAATCCTTGCCCTGGATTGGTCCCCCAGGTCACGAAGGGGCTCAGCGTCGCAGCATCCAGGACGACCTCCTTGTCGAAGACCGCATCTGGCTCACTGCGCAGGCTGCGCCAGTACGCCACCGCTTCGTCCCACTGCGACCCGTGGGGGGCACGTTCTCGACCTTCGAGGTAGTCGAACGTGACCGAATCAGGGGCGATCATCCCCGCCCGCGCACCGGCCTCGATCGACATGTTGCAGATGGTCATGCGGGCCTCCATCGACAAGGACTCGATGGTGGAGCCGCGGTATTCGATCACATGGCCCTGTCCGCCACCGGTACCGATCTCGGCGATCACCGCCAAGATGATGTCCTTCGCCGTGACCCCGGACGGGAGTTCTCCGTCAACGGTCACCGCCATGGTGCGGAACGGCTTCAGCGGCAGCGTCTGCGTGGCCAGGACGTGCTCCACCTCGCTCGTTCCGATCCCGAAAGCCAGGGCTCCGAAGGCACCGTGAGTCGACGTATGCGAATCACCGCAGACCACGGTCATTCCGGGCTGAGTCAAGCCCAACTGGGGGCCGACGACATGGACGATGCCCTGTTCCACGTCGCCCAGCGGGTACAACGGCACATCGAACTCCGCGCAGTTCGTTCGCAGAGCCTCGACTTGCGCTCGACTCACCGGATCGGCGATCGGCTTGTCGATGTCAGTAGTGGGGACGTTGTGATCCTCTGTCGCCAGAGTCAGGTCGGGGCGCCGCACGGAGCGGCCCGACTGCCGCAGTCCATCGAAGGCCTGCGGACTGGTTACTTCGTGAATCAGATGCAGGTCGATATACAGCAGGTCCGGCTCCCCCTCGGATCGGCGCACCACATGCGCATCCCAGACCTTCTCGGCCATGGTTCCAGCCATCCGACTCTCCTCTGTCGCGCTCTGTGCGTGTCACGGTCTCTCAGGTCCTGAGGACCTGACGACCTTCCGGGTGTCGATGCAATGAGACACGCTGATCTGTCTTACATGGTGAGATGATAGTCTCACTGTGTGAAAGAGAGTAGCAGTGTCGGTGTCATCGACAAAGCCGTCACGATTCTCGACGCCCTCGAGGTCGGGCCACTCACCTTGGCTGATCTCACCACGGCAACGGGTATTCCCCGCCCTACCGCACACCGGCTGGCTGTCGCCTTGGAAGTGCATGGGCTGGTGTCCCGAGACGCCGATGGCCGCTTCAGCCTCGGCCCTCGACTCGCAGACCTGGCCGGCGCAGGGATGGCGGATCGCATGTCCGTTGTGGCGCGCCCGATACTTGTCGACCTGCGTGACGCCACCCGAGAGAGCACGCAGTTGTACCGCCGGCGAGGTGACTCACGGATCTGCGTCGCAGGGGCCGACCTGGAGCAGGGACTGCGCGACACCGTGCCCGTTGGGGCCGTGCTCACGATGACGGCGGGCTCCGCTGCGCAGATCCTGACCGCCTGGGATATCGATCCGCATGTGCCCGCCGACGCGGCCTTCTCGGCGCGGACCCTCGCCGCAGTACGTCGGCGCGGTTATGCGCACAGCATGGCCGAGCGGGAACTCGGTGTTGCGTCATTGTCCGCGCCTGTTCGCGGTGCTTCCGGACGCGTCCTCGCGGCATTGTCGTTGTCGGGACCGATTGAACGACTCGGCAAGGATGCCGCCGAGCGGCACCGGAAACCACTGCTCGACGCAGCGGCCCGCCTGTCCGCCCTCTTGGCTCCCAACCCCTGACGAAGGCGGCCCCGCGATCACGCTAGGGCTTGTTCACGGCCTTCTTCGCGTACTGCGCCGCCCTGTCGATAGAACTGCTCTTGTTTGGCTGATGACTCTTGGCAGCGTTGGCGGCCCGGTCGATGCCGGAGTTGATCGTTCCGGAATGTTGACTGGCCAACTCCCGCGCCTGCTTGGCCCACTTCGACAAACCCATCGGGTCCCCTTTCTCCACACTCCTACCACCCAAGCTGAGGGCCCCGAGCCGAAGCCCGAGTCCGCCCGAGCGATTGCCCAGACAGTAATATCAGTATCCAGATTCCGGTATTGCAAACCCTATATTTGAGAGCACCTGACAGTTGTCCCTGCGAACCTGACCCCCTGTCCGAACCTGACCGCTATCTGTCCGACCCCAAGGAGCGTCGATGTCGCAGAGCACCGGAAACGATGGTTCAGTGCCGGTGACCGAGTCGCCCTTGCCCAGATCTCGGCTTCGCGAGGCGCCCTGGCACTTCCTGCGCGGTATGGCCATGGGCAGCGCCGACGTCGTCCCGGGGGTTTCCGGCGGCACAGTCGCGCTGGTGCTGGCCATCTACCAGCGACTTGTCTCCAGTATCCGCAACGGGTCCTCGGCGCTTGGCCTCCTGTTCCGGATGGATCTGCAGGGCACGGCGGCCCGGCTCCGTCAGGTCGACTGGGTGCTGATCATTCCCCTGATCCTGGGCGTCCTGACCGCGATCGTCCTGCTGGCGGGCGCCCTCGAGGACCAACTGCAGACACACCCGATCCAGATGTCTGGGCTGTTTCTGGGTCTCGTGGCAGGGTCCACCGTGGTCGCGACGAGTCTGCTGACCCGCCGCGATCTCACCGAGTGGGCGCTGATCTTGGGCGCCGGGGCCGCATTCTTCGTGGCATTGGGGTTCACCTCGAACTCCTCCGACGATGGCAGCGCCGGCGAAGTCCCCTTGTGGATCTTCTTCATCTCAGGGGCGATCGCCATCTGCGCGATGATCCTGCCGGGGATCAGCGGATCGTTCCTCTTGGTCGTCATGGGGATCTACTCGGCGGTGCTTGCCGCGGTGAGCGACCGCGACTTCGTCGTTCTCTCTGTGTTCATGCTGGGGTGCGTGGTGGGTCTGGCCTTGTTCAGCCAACTACTGCACTGGGCGTTGACCCACCACTACAACACCGTCATGGCGATCCTGATCGGCCTCATGCTGGGATCGATCCGGGTGCTCTGGCCGTGGCCGAACGGGGCCGAGAGTGTGGCCCTCGGAGTACCCGATGGGGAGGTTCCGATCACCATCGGACTCGGTCTCGTGGGATTTCTGCTGGTACTGGGGGTCGATGCCGTGGCCCATCGGCTGGAGCATCGAGGGGCCAAGGACGAGGCGACCGATCTCCAGGTCTGAATGGGCGCGCATGCCACGCCGAGAGCCTGCGTCGCAGGGGCGCGTGATCACCTTGGCGAGTACGTCACTTGGGAGAGGACTGCACGAAAGGTGGCTTGACGACCGTCGCACCGACGGCGCGGCCCCTGATGTCCACCGAGACCTCGTCTCCCGGCTGCACCTCGCGATCCAGCAGCGCGAGGGCGATGCCCTGACCCAAGGACGGCGAAAAGGTCCCCGAGGTCGTGACCCCGATGGTTCCGGCGTCGTCCATCACCGTCATTCCCGGGCGCGGGACACCACGACCGGTCATGAGCAGCCCACGCAGACGTCGGCCGCCCGGATCCGCTCGCTCCGCCACGAGAGCCTCACGACCCGGGAACTCGGGTTTGTCCCATCCCACGGCCCAGCCGAGCATGGCGGCAACCGGACTGATGTCCGCCGAGATCTCATGTCCGTGCAGCGCGTAGCCCATTTCGGTTCGAAGCGTGTCCCGGGCGCCCAGACCACAGGGTGTCACTTCGGGGACTTCCGCAAGGTGCTCCCACAGGGAGGGAGCGCCCTCGCTGGCGAGAATCACCTCAAAGCCGAGTTCGCCGGTATAGCCCGTGCGTGAGACGAGTACGGGATGTCCTTCATGCTCGCCGGCCCGCGCAGTCATGTACTCCAAGTCCGTGGGCAGTCCCAGGCTCGTCAGGACAGCTGCTGACCGAGGGCCCTGCACCGCCACGATGGCGGTCGACTCACTGTGGTCTGCAACGCTGTCCCCCAGGGCTCCTCGAAGAACTTGAAGGACTGCCGCGGTGTTCGCGGCGTTGGGCACGACGAGCGAACGATCGACGGATTCCCGGGTGATGAGCATGTCGTCGATGACACCGCCGCTCTCATCACACAGAAGGGTGTACTGAACGTCCCCATCCTGCAGGCGGGCAAGGTCATTGGTCAGCACGGTATTGGCCGCTTCCGCAGCGGCCTCCCCGTTGATCGAGAGGTTCCCCATGTGCGAGACATCGAAGATGCCGCACCCCGACCTGACGGCGCGGTGCTCGGTGACAGTCCCGGACGGATACTCCAGCGGCATTGACCAGCCCGCGAAATCCCCCATCTTGGCGCCGGAGGCGACATGCCAGGCGTGCATAGGCGTTGTTCGCAGTTCCGAGTCGCTGGGCATGACCCGACGCTACGCCACGAGCGATAGGGTTCACGAGTCCACCTTGTCGAACGCCCGGAGACTTTCGTGCCCGTTGCCAGGCTCGCTGCAACCACAGCCATCACTGTGCGCGCCGAGACAGTTGTCCTGCTGATCGGGCCCGATGGCCGCGTCCTGGCCCCAGCGTCAGCCTTGCCGCCGGCACCTCGCCGGGCTCTATCAGATGCGGCCCGCGCTCTCGGCGGTGACGACAACCACCGACTCCCCGGCGCTCTGATCCAGCGGCAGGGAACCGTCATCCTGACGCGAACGGCTGACCCTCACGATCTGGAGTCTGTGCGGCGTGCATTCGGTGGTGCCGTGCGTGAACTGACCGATTGCCGATCCCTGGCCATAGTCCCGCCCAGTGACGCGCCAAAGATCGTGGCCGCGAGCGCGGAGGGTGCTCTGCTGGGCGCCTACCGATTCACCCGCTACCGCGCCGCGACGACGATCTCACGCGTAAGTGTGGTCACCGGCTCGCCGGCCACGCGGGACCAGCGCCGGGCTGTCACTGCTTCTGGTGTCGTTGCGGACGCCGTGGCCCTGACCCGCGACCTCGTCAATACGGCCCCCAATGACCTCGGTCCCGCCGACCTCGCGCGCGCCGCGGGCGACGCCTTCGCAGACACCTCCGTGACGGTGAAGGTGTGGGACGACAAAGCTCTCAAGAAGGGGCGGTTCGGAGGCCTCACGGCGGTCGGTCAGGGCTCGGCCCGCGGTCCACGCCTGGTTCGGCTCACCTATCGGCCCGAGCGGGCGCGCACTCACATTGCACTGGTGGGTAAAGGGATCACGTTCGACTCCGGGGGCCTGTCCATCAAGCCGGCGAAATCCATGGAGTGGATGAAAGCCGACATGGGGGGCGCCGCGGCAGTTGTCGGCACCCTCAAGGCTGTCGCAGAACTCGGGTTGGACATCGCCCTGACGGGGTGGCTGGCGCTGGCGGAGAACATGCCGAGCGGTACAGCCCAGCGACCAGGTGACGTGATCACGATCCGCGGCGGAACGACTGTCGAGGTACTCAACACAGACGCCGAGGGTCGGTTGGTCTTGGCCGATGCGCTCGTCGAGGCTTCGACGGAGAAGCCGGACCGCATCATCGACATCGCGACCCTCACCGGAGCTCAGTTGATCGCACTCGGATCGCGGATGGCGGGCGCCATGGGTAACGATGAATCGATGCGAACGGATGTCGTGACGGCCGCCGAAGCCGCCGGCGAAATGATGTGGCCGATGCCACTTCCGGCCGAGCAGCGCGCATCGCTCAACTCCTCCGTGGCCGATATCGCGAACATCGGCGACCGCAACGGCGGCATGCTCACGGCCGGGATCTTCCTGTCCGAGTTCGTTCCGACTGACATCCCCTGGGTGCATCTGGACATCGCGGGTCCCGCCTTCAACGAGGGCAGCGAACACGACTACACGCCCAAGGGAGGTACCGGTTTCGGGGTCCGTACCCTCGTCCGCTACCTGCAAGATGCGACCCCGCAACACCGGCGATGACTGGAGGAACAGTGGCCAAGCAGTTCGACATCGTGATTCTCGGGGGCGGCAGCGGCGGTTACGCCTGCGCCCTGCGCGCGTCCCAACTCGGCCTGTCCGTCGCCCTCATCGAGAAGGACAAACTCGGAGGGACCTGCCTGCATCGCGGCTGCATCCCGACCAAAGCGCTGCTCCATGCCGCCGAGGTGGCGGACACCGCACGAGACGCCGGCGACTTCGGGGTCCGTGCCGATCTGGTCGGTGTGGATCTCCCAGCCGTGAACAAGTACAAGGATTCCGTGGTCAATCGGCTCTACAAGGGCCTCAAGGGCTTGGTCAAGAGCCGGGACATCACGTACGTCACCGGCGAAGGCAGGCTGACCGCTCCCAATGCGGTGACGGTCGCAGGTGAGTCTTACGTCGGCCGCTCAGTGGTGCTGGCGACCGGATCCGTCCCGCGATCCTTGCCCGGGCTCGATATCGGTGGCCGCATCATGACCAGCGACCAGGCCCTCGAACTCGACTGGATCCCCCGCTCGGTGATCGTCCTGGGGGGAGGCGTCATCGGAGTGGAGTTCGCCAGCGTCTGGCGCTCGTTCGGCAGTGAGGTGACCATCGTCGAGGCGCTCCCCCGACTGGTACCCGCCGAAGACGCCGCATGCTCCAAGGCCCTCGAGCGTGCGTTTCGCAAGCGCAAGATCAAATCCCTGACCGGGGTGCGGTTCGCGGCTGCCAGTCAGGACGACACCTCGGTGACGATCACGCTCGAGGACGGCACCACCCTCTCGGCCGACCTGCTGCTGGTCGCTGTCGGACGGGGCCCCAATACGGCCTCCTTGGGGTATGAGGACCAAGGCATCGCCATGGATCGGGGCTGGGTGACGGTGGACGACCACCTCCAGACGTCGGTCCCCGGGGTCTACGCGGTCGGGGACATCGTGCCCGGACTTCAACTCGCGCACCGCGGCTTCGCCCAGGGGATTTTCCTGGCCGAACATCTCGCAGGTCTCGCGCCCCAGCCGATCGATGAGATGGGGATCCCCCGGGTCACGTACTGCGAGCCCGAGGTCGCATCCGTGGGGCTGACCCAGGCGCAGGCTGAGGAGCAGTACGGAGCGGACGGGGTCGTCACCTACGAGTACAACCTGGGCGGTAACGGCAAGAGCCAGATCCTGGCCACCACGGGATTCATCAAGCTCGTGCAGCGCTCCGACGGTCCGGTGATCGGCATCCACATGGTGGGAAGCCGCATGGGGGAACAGATCGGCGAGGCCCAGTTGATCTACAACTGGGAGGCGCTGCCCAGCGATGTCGCGTCGCTGATTCACGCCCATCCGACCCAGAACGAAGCGATGGGCGAGGCGCACTTGGCCCTGGCCGGCAAACCCCTTCATGCTCACTCGTGATTGCCGGACGCCCAATGTGTGAATCAGGAACTCGATTCCCGAGTAGCCGGGGCTGCCCGTGAGCGGTAGGGACCAGACCCGGTCCCGTACGGGCAGATGCCCCTGGTTCCGGACCAGATGCACGCGGTTCCGGGTCAGATGCTGACATCAGGGGGGCAAGGCGCCAAGATGGTTTCGAACGACGAAAGAGGGGCACCGTGGCGACAACGGTCGTAATGCCGCAGTTGGGCGAGAGCGTGACTGAAGGGACTGTCACGCGCTGGCTGAAGCGGGTCGGTGATCAGGTCCAGGCAGACGAGCCCCTGCTCGAGGTTTCCACGGACAAAGTCGATACGGAGATCCCAGCCCCGGCGTCGGGATTCCTGGTCGCGATCACCGCGAACGAGGACGACATCGTCGAAGTCGGTGGCGTTCTGGCCACTATTGGCGAGTCGGTCGAGCCAGTCGAGTCCGGAGGGTCGGCACCGTCCGGCGGCCAGTCCGGCACCCCTCAGCCTCCACCGGCTGCTGCCACCCCACCGGCCCCACCAGTTGCTGCTCCTCCTCCGACCGGCCCCCCGGCCATGCCCCCGCCTTCCGCGCCTCCGGCTCCCCCCGCTCCCCAGGCCCCCCCAGCCCCCCCGGCCCCCCCAGCCCCCCCGGCAGATCTGTCGCCCACAATGGCAGCGCCCGCGCAGGCCACATCGGCCCCCGCCGCGTCGGGCACGGAGGTCAGGCTTCCCGAGTTGGGTGAGTCGGTCACCGAGGGGACCGTCACTCGCTGGCTCAAAGCCGTCGGTGACGAAGTGGGCGTGGACGAACCCCTGCTGGAGATATCCACCGACAAGGTCGATACTGAGATCCCCTCCCCGGTGGCCGGCACTGTGCTGCAGATCGTCGTGGACACGGATGGGGTCGTCGAGGTCGGTGGGGTTCTGGCAGTTGTCGGCACCCCCGGTGCCGCTGCCACACAACCACCCTCCCCTGCCCCGGCCGAATCGCCCGACCTGCCGGAGCCTCCGCGGTCGTGGCCACCCGCAGCGCCCGTGCCCCAGGCCGCCAGCCCTGCGCCACCCCCCGCTGCTCCCCCGGTCGCCGCCCCTCCGGTCACACCCGCCGTGCCCGAGCCTCCCGCCGTGCCCGAGCCTCCCGCCGTGCCCGAGCCTCCCGCCGTGCCCGAGCCACACGGCCACCACGAGCACTGACGTGATGGCGGCGCCAACCACCTCTCCACAGGCACCGCCATCAGCGCCACCCTCACCCGCGGCGGAGTCGCCGACCGCCGAGCCGCCTGGTGCTTATGTGACCCCACTTGTCCGCAAGCTCGCCGCTGACCATGGAGTCGACCTGGCCACGGTTTCCGGCACCGGAGTCGGTGGGCGGATCCGGCGCCAGGATGTGATGACGGCGGTTCAGTCCACCGAAGCGCAACACCGCCCTGCAACCGTGGTCGCCCACCAGCCGATCAGTTCGCTGCGGGGAACCACGGAGAAGATGACCCGGCTGCGTCGGGTCATCGCGGAACGTATGGTCGAGTCGCTTCAAGTGTCCGCGCAGTTGACCACTGTGATCGAGGCCGACGTCACTCGGATCGCGCAGTTGCGCGAATCGGTGAAGGGACAGTTCGAGTCCCGTGAGGGCGTGAAACTGTCGTTCCTGCCCTTCTTCGCCAAGGCTGTCGTGGAGGCCCTCAAGACCCACCCCACCGTGAACGCCAGCATCGACATGGCCGCCGGGACCGTCACGTACCACGGCTCTGAGCATCTCGGCGTCGCAGTCGATACCGAACGCGGCCTGCTGGTCCCTGTCATCCGGGATGCCGGGGAGCTCAACATCGCCGGTTTGGCTCGGCGGATCGCTGATCTCGCCGAGCGGACCCGGACGAGTGCCGTCACACCGGACGAACTGTCTGGCGGGACATTCACGTTGACCAATACGGGCAGCAGGGGGGCCTTGTTCGATACGCCGATCATCAATCAGCCACAGGTTGCCATCCTCGGAACCGGGACCGTCGTCAAACGTCCCGTCGTGGTAGCCGGTGCTGACGGGTCGGACGTCATCGCGGTGCGATCCATGGTCTACCTGGCCTTGACGTACGACCATCGCATCGTTGACGGGGCGGATGCCGCCCGGTTCCTGTCCAGCGTCAAACATCGCCTCGAGGAAGGCTCCTTCGAGGGCGAACTCGGACTATGACAGTGGGCGGCGCCTCATGACGTCCGATCGGAGGATCACCTCATGACCGTGGGAATCACGGGTGCGAGCGGAACCATCGGCACTGGACTGGCGGAATCCTTGCGCGCCGACGGCATTGCGGTGCGCCGTTTCGTACGGCGACCTGCACGCACCCCCGACGAGATCAGCTGGGACCCCGAGGGCCGGTCGATCGACACCGCCGCCCTGGAATCGGCGGGACTGACCGCAGTCGTCCACCTGGCTGGGGCGGGAGTGGGTGATCGCCGCTGGACCGCCTCCTACAAAGACGAGATCCTGAGTTCCCGCGTCGCGGGAACGGAGACACTCGCGAAGGCACTGGCCGGCTTGCCGCGGCGGGTGGCCCTGATCAGCGGTTCGGCAATCGGCTACTACGGCGACACGGGGACCGCGATCGTCGATGAGTCCGCCCTGCCGGGCAGTACCTTCCTCGCCGATGTCGTGGTCCGCTGGGAGTCGGCCACCGCGGCGGCGATCGACGCGGGCTTGCGGGTGGCATTCGCCCGAACCGGTTTGGTGGTGTCCCGCTCCGGCGGGGCATTCGGCAAGATGGTCCCCATCTTCAAGGCTGGGATCGGCGGTCGGCTGGGGTCCGGGCGTCAGTGGTGGTCCTTCATCTCCCTGACTGACGAGATCCGTGCCCTCCGTTTCCTGATCGACAACGAACTTGACGGACCGTTCAATCTGGTGGCACCTCATCCTGTGACCAATAGCGAAGCAGTGCATGATCTGGGCGCGGCTTTGCACCGGCCGGCGGCGTTGCCTGTCCCGTCCTTCGCACTTCGCACGGCCCTTGGCGAGTTCGCCAGCGAAATCACCATGAGCCAGGGTGTGGAACCTCGCCGGCTGACGGCTGCCGGCTTCACATGGAATCACCCGACCCTGCCACAGGCTCTCGCAGCTGAATTGGCCGCCTGACCTCGTGGTGGGGAGTCTGGTCATCCAGCGGGTCGATCTCGGCTCTCGACCCATCCCCTACGAAGAGGCCTGGCAGTTACAGCGGCGAATCCATGCCGAGGTATGTGAGGGACATCGGCCCGACACCTTACTGCTGTTGGAACACGAAGCTGTCTACACAGCGGGGTCGCGCACCCAGCCTCAGGATCGGCCCTGGGACGGTTCGCCCGTCCTCGACGTCGACCGCGGGGGTCGGATCACCTGGCACGGACCGGGACAACTCGTCGGTTACCCGATCGTGCGTCTTCCTCACCGCATGGATGTCGTGGCCTACGTTCGATTCCTCGAGGACCTCATCATGACGGTGTGCAGACACTTCGGGGTCGTGGGCTTCCGGGTCGAGGGCCGTTCCGGAGTCTGGGTCGACGGCCCGGCCAAGGTGGCTGCCATCGGGGTGCGAGTTGCGCGTGGAGTCACGATGCATGGCTTCGCCATCAACTGTGACTGTGACCTCTCCTGGGCGGAGCGCATCGTGCCGTGCGGAATCGACGATGCCACCGTGACGTCGCTGAGCGAAGTCACCGGCCGGCGGATCACCGTGGAAGAAGTCGCCGACACCGTTTCGGAGTATGTGCCCCGATGATCGTGCTCAGGGCCTTGGGGGTCGTGCTGGCCGGACTCCTGGCCACCGCCGCGTGCCTCGGCTTCGCCGTCGACCGCTCGTTGGCCGACTCGGCCGACTTCGTAGTTCGGATGGATCAAGCCCTCGACGACCCTCAGGTCATCGCCGAACTCCAGTCCGTGGTGCGAACCGAAACGCTGGCGGCGGCTGACCGATTGGCTGCAAGTGCGGGGCCGCTGGGTGGATTGGCCCGGTCCGGGGCACAGGCAGCCGCCGACCAACTCGCCGCCGCTGTCACGTCACCGGAGTTCCGTACTGCTTGGTCGTCATGGTCTGCACTGCTCTACGAAGGCTTGGCCGCCGAGCCGACAGGAGCAGGCGACGCTCAGGTGCAGGTCTCGGGATCTGTCATTGTTGTGGCGGTCGAACCGCTGCTGTCGCCGTTGCTCGGGGATTCTCTGGCGGGCAACCTCAGCGGGGTCCTCGACTTCCTCGGCCGTGACACCACCGTGTCCATCACGACCGGGGTTCCGCTGGAACAGATCCTGCAGGCGACCGGGCAACTGGCCGAGATGCGCTGGGGGCTGCTCATCGCCGCCTTGGCCGCAGGATTCCTCTCGGCGCTGGCCGCGCGGCCCCGCTGGGGCTGGTCAGCGGGAGTCCTCCTGTGGTGCGCCGCTTGTCTGGCCGGCGCCGGTTTCGTCATGGGACTCGCCGGGGCTGCTTCCGCTACGGGCTCGGACTACCCGGCGCTCAGCCGCAGCGTGACGTCCGCCTTGACCGCCCCCTGGTCGGCGATGCTTCTGACAGTTGCGGCGGCGGTGGGAATCCTGGGAGTGGTCACCGCCGCTGTTGCGCTCGTGACCCGGGAACGCCCTCGCTCCTGAGCCTCCCCGAACCGCCTGCCCGCCGGGACTTCTCTCCTACTCCCGCGGGTACCCGGGTCTCCTACTCCCGCGGGTACCCGGGTCTCCTACTCCCGCGGGTACCCGGGTCTCCTACTCCCGCGGGTACCCGGGTCTCCTGCTCCCGCAGGTACCCGAGTCTCGGTGGCGGGCTCCGCCGCGGATCGAACCGGCCGAGGGCGGACTCGGGTGTAGCTATTGAAGTTAGGGTAAGGACATGGGCGAGGACCGGCGGCTGCTGCGCATCGAACAACGCAACAGCGACACCCCTATCGAACGCAAACCCCCCTGGATCCGGACGACTCTGCGCACCGGTCCCGAGTACCTGCAGATCCGTTCCCTCGTCGAGCGCGAGAACCTCCATACCGTCTGCCAGGAAGCGGGATGCCCCAACATCTACGAGTGCTGGGAGGATCGCGAGGCAACGTTCCTCATCGGCGGAGAGCAGTGCACCCGTCGGTGTGACTTCTGCCAGATCGACACGGGACGGCCGACGCCCCTGGATCTCGATGAACCGCAACGAGTCGCGGACAGCGTCGCCGCCATGGGGCTCGCTTATGCCACCGTCACCGGCGTGGCTCGCGACGACCTGCCTGACCAAGGGGCCTGGCTCTACGCGGAGACTGTCTCAGCCATTCATCGCACTGTTCCGGACTGCGGCGTTGAAGTGCTGATCCCGGATTTCTCAGCCGAACTCGATCTGCTGGATCAGGTCTTTGCCGCGCGACCCGAGGTGCTGGCCCACAATCTCGAGACGGTACCGCGCATCTTCAAGCGAATCCGCCCGGCCTTCCGTTACCAGCGCTCGCTGGAAGTCCTCCAGCAGGCCAAGGACTTCGGGCTCATCACGAAGTCCAACCTGATCTTGGGACTCGGGGAGGAACCTGACGAAGTCGAGCAGGCACTGGCCGATCTGCGATCTGTGTCCTGCGATCTCATCACGATCACCCAATACCTCCGCCCGAGTCCGCGGCACCATCCAGTGGCCCGCTGGGTGCATCCGGACGAGTTCCTGCACCTGGAGCAGGTTGCGCGCGACCTTGGTTTCTCCGGTGTCATGAGCGGCCCACTGGTCCGCTCCTCCTACCGTGCCGGGCGACTGTTCCGATCAGCGTCTGGCGTGTCGGCGGGTTCATGACCGGTCAGGTGCGTCTCCCTCGGCTCTCCTGGATCTGGGCGTGAGTGCGAACACGCCAAGAAGTCGCTACCTGCGGCTCGTCACGGTGTCAACGGGGAACCCCGACACGGATCGACGTGCCACGACACTGCTCAACAGCCTGCTGGTCATGGTGCCCGCGACGCTCATCGCCGCCGCCCTGTTCTGGAAGGAGGCCAACGGCGAACTAAGCGCACTGATACTCGTGCTGGTTGCGGCCCTGTGCGTGGGACTCTTCACCGTCTGTCGGGCGGGACACGTCAATATCGCTGTGCTCGGATTCTCCGCGACCCTGTGGATTCTCGTGGTCGGACAGCCCATCTTGAGTGGGGACTTGAGTACCAATGCGGCCCTCGTGGCGCCCGCGGGGGCCTTGATCCTGTTCCTACTGCCGTACAACTGGCGCTGGTGGTCCCTCGTCTGGGCAGGTAGCGCCTTGGCCGCGCTGTGGCTGGGCACGACCGACGAAGAGACCGTCTTGGCGTCGCGATGGATACAGCTGATCAGCGAAGCCCTGATCTCGCTGACGATGATCGTGCTGATCTCCTTCGCTGCCCAACAACTCCTGGTGGCGTCTCGCCGCGGCCAGGAGGTGTCCGCGGCACTCGAGTCGCAGAGTGAGCTTCTCAGTCAGTTGGAGCAAGCCGCGAACACGGACCCGCTCACTGGTCTGCTGAACCGCCGCGCCCTGGATCCGTTGCTCGATGCCCAGCTGGTGGGACCGATGTCGCCCCATCCCGCCGTGGCGTTGGTCGACTTGGACAACTTCAAGCAGATCAATGACCAGGCCTCCCACGCCGCCGGGGACATGGTCCTCGCCCGACTCGCTCAGATCCTCAGACACAACTCGCGGTCCAGCGATCTGCTGTTCCGACTCGGTGGCGATGAGTTCATGATCGTCTCCGGCCACGGTGGGGCCGAAGGGCTGGACAGTTGGCTCCAGAGACAGCGCACGATTCTCGCAGCCCAACATTGGTCCGATCTGCCGGCTGCGCTGCGACCGACGATCAGCGCGGGAGTCACGAACGTCACCGATGACGCTCACATCACCCTACGAGCGGCCATGAACGATGCCGACCGCTTGCTCCGCGCGGCGAAGTCGTCGGGGCGCGACCGTATCGTGACGGGCTAGAGTCCGTTCGAACCTTCGTCGCGCAGACCGTCCGCCAATTTCCCCTGACCTGCTACCTGCCGGCGCTGAGCCTTCCGGCGCAAGTCACGGCGCGGCCGGGGCGGATACCACTAGGGGTGTCACCTACCCTAGTGAGATGGCCGAAACTCCCGCACCCAAGAAGAAGCGCTTCGCCTGGGTCGGCCAGGTGCGCGACAACTACCGCATGACTGCCGAGGTCTACCCATCACTCGGGTGGATCATGGCCGGGATCTTCGTGGGCATCCTGGCTATTGCCCTGGTCATCGGCTTCCTCATCGGCAACCCCGTGACCGTCGGCCTCGTCGGTGTATCCCTAGGGCTGCTTGCTTCGATGTGGTTCTTCAGCCGCAAGGCGATGTCCGCCGCGTACAGCCAGGTCGAGGGACAACCTGGCGGGGCCGCCGCCGTCGCCCAAGCCATGCGCGGCAACTGGAGCACCACCCCCGCCGTGTCCGTCACGAAGAACCAGGACATGGTCCATCGGGTGGTCGGTCGACCAGGAGTGATTCTCGTGTCGGAGGGGCCATCCACCCGGGTGCGGCACATGCTCTCGAGCGAGAAGAAACGCACGCAGCGCTTCATCCCCGACACGCCCATCCATGAAGTCCAGGTCGGCGACGAAGCCGATCAGATCCCGATCGCGAAGTTGCAGAAGTCCCTGTCCAAACTCCCGAATGCCTTGACCCCCGCCGAAGTCACAGAGGTCAGGCGGCGACTCGATGCCCTCACGCAGCAGCCAGCGCCTATTCCGAAGGGACCGATGCCGCGCAGCCCCAAAGCTGCCAAGTCGCAGATGCGCGGCCGCTGAGTCACAGGTACGGGGCCGCTGAGCGGTCACTTCCCCGCGACGGGGACACGTATCAGATCTGTGACTCCCTCACTGGCGATATAGACGTATCGGCTGTCCGGCGTGAACGTCACCGCCTCTCCCTGGCCCTGAGCCGGCAGCGTCAGTACACGTGGGTCAACACCCGGTACCCCGGTGAGCAACAGCGCATCGGCGTAGTAGCGGACGACAGTCAGGGTTCGGTCCGCAGCCACTGCTCCGTCAGTGGCCGTTGACCCCACCGTCTGGATCACGGAACCTGTGGTGGCGCTTCCGTCAGCGCGGAAGTTACCTCCGAGCCGGTACACCCCACCCACGGCTTCTTTGCTGATCAAGTAGATGTCACCGTTGGCCACCGGATCGACCAGGAGCGTCTCGCAGTTGCGTCGTCCCTCTGTCCAGGTCACCTGAATGGTCTCAACAGGCACCGACTGATCGAGCAGGGCGGCGGGCTCGGCCAGTCGATACAACTGCACCCGCTCTCGAGTCAGACCGTTGTCTCCCACATCGGCCACCCACAACTCCGGCGATCCGGCAGCGTCGCGCCCCATCCCGATTGCCTCGATATCGCGCGCCGTGACGCCGTGCAATGCGACGACCGCGCGCACCGCGCAAGTGGTGACATCGATCGCGAATATCCGAGCGCTGTCACCGGAGTCGTTGTGGGTCCAGACGATGCCCTCGTGAAGGATCGAACTCGCGAGGCCGCTGATCTCGGGCAGTCGCGGATCGGATATCTCGCACATGACCCGAGGTGTTGCGTCGATCGGCTCAGGTGCAGGTGTTGTCGCGGTCGGAGATGCCAGGGGGTCGGGTAGAGGTGCCGACGCAGCGGGGGATGTGACCGGTTCCGGCGAGGGGGTCTCTAGTGGCAGCACTGGCGTGGGCGTCGGACTCGGATCCACGGTCGGGACCGCCGATGGTGTCGGTTCTGGCGGCTGAGCGTCGGGCGCCCTGACCAAGCCGCTCAACACGAAGTCGAACCACACCCCGTGGCGCCGCTCACTGTCGTCGTGAACCTCCACTGCAACCACGTTGCGACCAATTCGAAGCAGGCCTGTGGGAATCTCGGTTCCGCGCCAACGTCGGGGATGGCGCACGCTTCGGTTGGCGAGGGTCTGACGGTCAGGATTCGCGGAGATGTTGAAGCGCCAGATCCGCGACCCATTGAGGTAGGCCACCACGCCATCGGCGATCTGGGCACTGAGGCGCAGCCGCGGCACTACTGCGGGGTTCTCGACCTGGAACGTCGTCCGGAAGAAGTGGGCCTGCTTCCCTGCGACAAGTTCGGTCGCCGGATCGCGATAGCCGCGACCGAAGGGGGCAGGAGCGAAGTCCCAGGTCCGTGGTGAGCGGTCGCGTGATGACCAGCGAGGCCCTGGACTTCGATCACCGCCGATGAAGTTCCATCGGGCACCCTGGCCGACCAGTGTTGCCTCGTGCTGGCCGCCTGTGACCGCGCGCTCGACCCCCCTGGGCTGGGAGTGCGTCGGCTCGTGAAGAACCACCGCTGCGGTGGGAGGGATCGCTGCGGGCCCTCCGGCCACTGCACAGGCGACGAGCAAAGTCAGCAGCCGCATCGTGTCTCCGATCTCGGCCTCTCGTTCCAGTCTAGGCCGGGTTCGCCCCACGATCGCTTCCATCGTTGCCACCGTGGGGCGAGCAGGACCGACAGAGCGCCGAACTGCTACTCCTAACGGAAGTGGTAGGCGCCGATCGCCAAGGGATACGTGTTGCGCTGCCGGGTGGCCTTACCGGTGATCGAGACGACGTCGTCCCGCTCCGTCACATCACCCATTCGGCGATACCGGTCGAAGACGTAGGGCAGCGCTGACCCGCCGAACAGGATCGGACTGTCGCTCAGCTGGAAGTGCAGGTGCGGACCGGTGGTGTTCCCGCTGTTACCCAGCCGGCCGAGTCGCTGTCCCGTTCTGACCCGGTCACCTTGCTCCACGCGAACAGAACCCTCCTTCATGTGCGCGTACACCGCGAACACGCCAGCTCGGATCCGCACCGACACATGATTGCCCAGGAACTGCACTGCGCTGGTGAGGTCTTCACCTTCGGCGCCGGGTGGGATGTCCGGCATGTTGTTGCGGACCCTGACCACGACCCCGTCCGTTGCCGACATGATCGGCGAACCAAAGGCGAAGTAGTCACTGTTGCGGGAGCCGTCACCGTCAGCCTGGCCACCGCCTCGAAGTTGCACGAAGTCGATCGCGAATCGCTCCATCTGCTGCCAAGTGCCACCAGTACTGAGTCGAGCCTTGGAATGCGGGCTGTCGGTGCAGCACGCGTTCAGATTGAGCCACCCTTGTCCGCGCAACGGCGGTGCGATGCTGAGCGGAACGTGTGTGCGGATCGGGGCCTCGGGTGACCTGACGCTCCACTTCACCCCGGTCTGGCGCAAGGTCTCGGGCAGTTCGGTACCGGGCGGCACTTTGTACTCGATTCGATGCCTGATAGCGGTGGAGCGGGGACCGGCCCGCATATCCAGAGGCGCCACAAGCGTCTGACTCGGCGCTATGACTCCCGGCGCGGGGCCCGGGTAGATCGTGGTGAGCGCATCCCGCAGATCGTCGCCTCGCAGCCAACTCAGTGTCCGACCGCGTTGGTCCTCGATCCACAACTCCTCAGGGATCAAAGGGACCGGAAACAGGTTGGTGAGTCCCACCGTGTAGACGATCCGATGGTGTCCGTCATCGCCCGTGATCCGCCAGGGGCCTTGCGAGACGGAAACCGAGACTCCGACGAGCCGACCCGAGTCAGCAGTCACCGGTGACGCGATCGGAACCAGGGTGAGGACACCGGCTGTCAGGAGTACGGGCAGACGCATGCACATGCTTCAAGTCTGCCTGGCGAGTCCAGCGATCACGGGGCACTTGGTCCTTGTGATCATTGTCGCTGAGGCGGTCAGCGCTGTTCGGAGGACGGCGGCGTCAGGTCCCCGTGTAGGTGATGGAGACTGTGGGCGAGGTCGCCAGCACTTTGCCTGTCGGGTTCAATACCTGGACGCGGTACCGACCGACCCCTGGCGCGTATCCCTCCACGGTTCCCGCCGCTCTTCCGGACTTGTTCAACCGTCGCACATCGACGCCCTGCCAACTGGTGCGACCCTTCACCTGGATCGCGGCGCGCATTCCGGCCGCCATCTCGGCCGGCGTGACGGTGACGCTGTAAGGGACATTGACCCGGATCGGGGATGAACTCTTCGACAGTGTCAGGCGCGGAGACAGGGACAGCTTCGTCCAGGTGAACGTGGCCACCGTACTGCGGGCGAGGGTCCGCCCGTCTCCGGCGTTGACCAGAACGGCACGATATCGCTTCGTCCCGGAGGTTTTGGACGTGACCGTACTTGCGGCCACACCATCATTGCCGACACGAGGTCGATCGATGGTGCGCCAGCGAGTACCGCTGTCGATCTGGAGCAGAACCGTCCGACCTGCGGTCTTTGCGGAGGGCGTCGTTGTGACGCGGTAACTCACTGCTGTGGTCACGGCAGCGGACTTGCCACTGATCGCCAGCGATGCGGTGTACATGACTCCCGTCGGCCGGGCTGATTGCCCGTTCCCAGAGGCGATGGAGAGCGGTCCGGCGACCACGATCACCAGCACCGCGGAGAGGACCGATAGTGCGCGAGTCTTCATAGGTCCAGTGTCGACCTGGCAGCTTCTCACCCTGAAGGGGTTCGCACGCAGTCGGGACCAACGTCCCGGGACTACTCGACGGAACCGACTCTCGTCGCGGTCAGAACAGCGGCTACCTGATTGTTGCTGGCGGTGGCGGCCATGTCGGAATCACACACCAGCGCGACGGCCTGTCCGGCAGTCACGGTCATGGCGTATGACACCGAAACGGGCGCGTACTCGAATGCGGCCCCGTTACCGGTGAACTTCCCCAGCCACAGGTTGGCGACATCGGACACCGGCACCCCATCGCGGGCAAGGTCGCAGTAGACGAATCCGTTCTGGTTCGACGAGACCAGGGCGGATGCGGTCACCAGGTAGCTTCCCGCCGGTAACGTCCGGCCCACGACTGCGGTGTCGGTCGTCAGGATGTTCACGGCGGTGAATGGTGCAACAACTTGGTAGGTGGGTCCGTTCGGCCCCTCCGGACCGGTCTGCCCCTGAGGGCCCGTCTGCCCCTGAGGACCGGTGGCGCCTTGAGGACCAGTAGCGCCAGTCGGGCCCGCCGCACCGGGACGGCCGTCGACTCCCTGTGGCCCGCGGGGCCCCTGAACGTTCCAGGACACCTTGCGTTCATTCTTCTTGCAGGGCGTCTCTTTGGATTTGACGATTCGGACTTGGCCGGTCTTCTTCTTGATGCAGGCGACCACCCTGGACTCCGCATCGGCAGCCCAAGCCGGGTGGCCACCCACGAACCCCCCGGCGGTCAGAACCAGAGCCACCAGGGCTACAGCCAGAACATGTTTCCTAACGGGAACGACCGACACAGCAGCCTCCTACGTCGAAGGGACTACCTCAGAGTAGGAGCTTGGCTGATCACACCCACTGGTACACGGTGACTCCGCCCGTGCTGGCGTTCGGCTTCACGGAGATCCGGGCGCTGTCGTTGCCCTTGACGAAGATCGTGATGCCGCGGGAAGTCCCGTAGTCCTCCCAACCGTTGGCAATCATGTCCTTCTTCTGGGCCTTGGTGACCGCGTCGACCTCTCCGGGGGCCATGTACTCGACCGCCTTCACCGGGTGGTCGGAGGTCGTCTCGATCGGTTCCCCGGTTCCGGTCGCTTGGACCACGCCTTCGCTCGGGGCCGGGATGTCGGTTGGCCAGTCGGCCGGCGGCTCGGTGGCATTCGACAACACGAGATCCCAATCCCCGACCTTCACCGTGAATGTATCCGCGGAGGCCGTGGGAGCGCCGGAAGCTGAGGCGGAACTTTCGGGCGAAGTGCTCGGCGATGACGTCGTGGTGCCGGTCCCGCCGGAGCATCCCGCGATGACCATGACCGCCGCTGCGCCTACCCCGATGATTCCGATGACCCTGCTGCCCATGATCCCTCCAGACCCAAGTGCCTACACTCCAGTGCACCACATCCCCGCCTGGGCTCGGATCCGGGGGAATGCTGCGCTGGGCCCGGGCTCGCATCCCGTCTGCAGCACCACTGCGCTGTTCGGGCGGATTTGCGTGTCTCGGCGATGGATTTGCGTGTTACATACGGATGACCGAAGCGCTCTCTGTGCCGATGGTGGCAATATGACTCGGATTCGCCGTCTGCTCACGACAGTCACTGCTGTCGCCGTCACGACTCCGGGGCTGATCGTCACCACCGCGACCCCCAGCAATGCTTCAGAGGGCCTGAAGGTCGTGGTGGTGAACAACAATCCGGAGTACCGCGCGGACCAGGTGTGGGTCAAGGCGACCGGAAACGGTGCGGCGGCGCCGGAGTTGCCGTTGTCGCAGCGGTCATCGTTCACGCTGGACAGTGTCAGTTCCGGCCGCGTGTGGGTCACGTTGGGCAAACCGTTGAACTCGTCGACGTTCCCGAGCCCTGACACCTCGGATGTGCGTTTCGACACCGTCGAGTTGACCTATCCCGGGGTGGCGAACCTGACTGCGGTGGACATGCTCGGGATCCCGATGGATATCGAGACGTTCGACGCGGCGGGGAATCTGGTGGCGTCCAAGAAGTTCGCGTGTTACACCGACGTGATCCAAGACACCGTCAAGGACCGGTTGACCGCAGCGGGTGGGGACTACCGCAAGGTGGTCCGCACCGACGCCAACGGCAACTTTCTGCGCCTGGTGTCTCCGAACATCGTCTCCGGCGCCCATCCCAGCGGTTACCCGCGATTCGAGTCCTACATCAGCTCACTGAAGGGCGAACAGCTGACCGTGCGCGGTACGGCGATGGGCAAGAACTACCGATACACCGGCACGTTCGCCGACGACCCCCACGATCCCAACGGTCCGGGATCGATCCGGCTGACCGATCAAGGTCCCGACCAGTTGGCCCCGATGTACGTCAAGGGCAGTTCGCTGGCCGGTAACGACAGTAACGACACCAACGGCATCTACGGCAACAACAGTCCCTACTACGTGGACGGCAAACTGCACTCCGGTAACGACGTCTACGGTGCGGTCTACCGCGACCTGGTCGCCGGGTTCGCCTACGGATTTTGGGGCAGTCCCGCCTACGGCAACGACAGCGGCCGCTTCGACGTGTCCACCGCGCCGGGCCCGTTCGAAGGCGCCCAACCCGACGCCGCGAACTACAACGTGTGGGCCGCGGCGCTGTGGCCGATCACTGACGCCTACGGCTTCCCGTACGGTGACACGTTCAACCACCAGCCCGACCGCAACCCGATCGTCGAGCTGCCGACCGATGGCACGCTGAAGATCACCATCGATCCCGACACCAGCCCGGCCGGATGCGCCGGCGGTACCACCCCGACGCCGACACCGACACCCACGCCCACGGTCACGACTGCGCCCCCGGCCACCCCCACGCCGACACCGACACCCACGCCCACGGTCACGACTGCGCCCCCGGCCACCTCCACGCCGACACCGCACCGACACCGACGCCCACGGTCACGACGGCGCCCCCGGCCACCCCGACGTCCACGCCGACGCCGACACCGACAGACGACACAGACTACCAGCCGATCGACGCCTTGCGTGCGTTCCGCCTACGAGCGGATCGAGGCCGAGGCGCCCACCGCCACCAACGGCGGCGTGATCGACGGCGGCCATGTCGGCAACCTCGGTAACGGCGACTGGCTCGAATACGGCACCGTCGACTTCGGCAGCAGCGGCCCCTACCAGGTCAACTCCCTGGTCTCCGGCGGCTCGTCGGGCTCCGGCCTGGTCACCTACCGCGTCGACTCCCCCACCGGACCTGTCGTGGCGGACTTCGCCATCGCCAACACCGGCGGCTGGAACACCTACAAGCAGATCCCCGCCAACGCCGGCGGAGTCACCGGCGAACATAAGCTGTACGTCACCTTCACAGTCCGGCTACTCCGGTGACTACGTCAACCTCGACCGGTTCCAGTTCTCGGTCAAGGGCGCGCCGCGTCCGGACCTGATGTCGGCCTACACCGTCACCGAGGCCGAGCAGACCGCTGACCGCCACCGCAAGGTGACCGCCGACGACCGCGTCGTCCGACTGCGCAAGGGCACGTGGCTGGACTACGGCACCGTCGACTTCGGCAAGCGCGGACCGGCCGAGGTTGACCTCACTGGTGGCCAACGCCTCGTCGCGCCCCGCGACGGTGTCATTCCGACTCGATGCGCGCACCGGACGCAAGATCGCCGACTTCACCGTCGTCGGGCAAGGCCGGCGGGGACAGCTTCAAGCAGTACCGCACCAAGACCCGTCCCGTGACCGGCACCCACCGCCTGTTCGTGACGGCCACCTCGAAGACACAAGCGCGGTGCCGTCGACTTCGACCGGTTCCAGTTCTCGGTCAAGGGCGCACCACGTCCCAACCTGACCACCGTCGCCGCCCGTTCGGTCTCGGCCACGCCCTGCCCGACCCCAACTCCGACCCCCACCCCCACCACCCCGACACCGACGCCGACACCAGACACCGACACCGACACCCCACACCTACACAGACGCCGACTCCAACACCCACCCCGACACCGACGCCGACCCAGACGGCGACCCCGACCCCGACGCCGACAGCCACCGCGCCGACCGGTAGCCGCTCCGCCTACGAGCCCATCGAGGGCGAGTCCGCCGATGCCAACAATGGAGCCCGCATCGACGGTGGACGGGTATCCGACCTCGGCAACGGCGACTGGCTGTCCTATCGCGACGTCGACTTCGGCGCGATCGGTCCGCACCAGATCTACTCGCTGGTCGCCGGCGGTTCGTCGGGCTCAGGGCTGGTCAGCTACCGCATCGATTCGCCGACCGGACCCGTGATCGGGAACTTCGCCGTCGGAAACACTGGCGGATGGGACACGTTCAAGCAGATCCCTAGCAACGTGTCCTCCTCACCGACAGGTCGACATGACGTGTACATCACCTTCAGTTCCGGCTACCGCAGTGAATACGTCACTCTCGACCGGTTCCAGTTCCAGGTCAGGGGCGGACCGGTTCCCAATCTGAAGCAGCCGGGTACTCCTACGCCCGCTCCCACGACCTCCCCGACGGGTTCTGCAACGCCGACGGCAACGAGTAGTCCGACACCGACACCGCCACCGACACCGACACCGCCACCCACGCCCACACCGACGTCAGTGCCGTCGCAGCCAGGTGACGTGGTCATCGCTGCCGCTGGTGATATCGCTTCGGGCACCGACGGTGGGGACTCGCGGTACACCGCGGATCTGGTGATGAGCAACATCAACCGCTACCACAAGGTCCTGGCGTTGGGAGACCTGCAGTACCCCGACGGCCGTTACAGCGACTTCATCACCTCCTACGACAAGACCTGGGGCCGGTTCAAGAACAAGACCGCGCCGATCATGGGTAACCACGAGGCCGACGGCGCCGGGTACTGGGACTACTTCAACGGCATCGGCGTCACTGAGGGCCCCGCCGGCACCCGGAACAAGGGCTGGTACTCCTACGACACCGGCGACTCCGCGACCAGCGGCTGGCACATCGTGGCGCTGAACTCCGAATGCATGGGCAAACCATGCGGCACCGAGCAGCTGGCCTGGCTGCAAGCCGATCTGGCCGCCAGCCAGAAGCAGTGCACCGCCGCGTACTGGCACAAACCTCGCTTCTCGTCCGGCAGCCACGGAAACGACTCAGCCATGCAGCCGTTGTGGAACCTGATGAACCAGTACAACGCCGAAATCGTGCTCAGCGGCCACGACCACAACTACGAACGGTTCGCCCCCATGAACACATCCGGGGTCCGCGATGACGCCCGCGGTGTGCGACAGTTCGTGGTCGGCACCGGAGGCATCGGATTTCGCAGCGTCGGCAATACGGCCAACTCACAGGCCCGCAACGCCAACACCCACGGAGTCCTGGAACTGACCCTCAAGGCCAACTCCTACGACTTCAACTTCGCCCGCGCCAACTACCCCGGAAACGGCACCTTCACCGACTCCGGCAGCGCCACCTGCCACTGAGGACCGAGAACTCACCTGTCGACCAACGCGGTCAGAACGTGTTCTCACCCGAAGACTGTCGGGGGAACATCCGCCGACGATCGTCTGAGCCAGACTGCCGGAAGTCGGAGTCCCCGGCAGTCTGGCTCGACCAATCCCTCACAGCAGTGGCCACCTCCGCTCTCGAGCGCACCCCCAATCGGAGGAAGATCCGCCTCAGGTGAGACTCGACAGTCCTGGTGCTGATGAACAACTGCGCCGCGATCTCCCTGTTGCCTCTCCCTCGTTCCACCAGATTCGCAACCTCGATTTCACGCTTGCTGAGGGCCGCCGGACCGCCACCTAGGGCACCTGAGTCGTTTCGGTGCGGAAGCCGAATCCCTGTCACACGCAGATATCTGCGGACCTCAGACGCAAGCCCGACGGCGCCGCTGCGGTCATAGAACGCAAGCGCTCGCGTCAGCCGCTCGACTCCCTCGACTGTGAGCCCTAACGCCAACTCAGCGCGCGCAGCCGTCACTTCCGCCTTGGCGAGCTCCACGGGCAGTTCGCGATCCGCGACGGCGATGACTGCCTCGTCCGCCGCACTCAGCGCCGCCTGGGAATCGCCCTCTGCCAGCAGGACAGTGGCCATGGCCCGCTTCGCCCAACAGGTCAGCAGGGGCGGCTGGCCCTCCCCCGATTGCTGTAGAGCCCATTCCGCCCAGTGCCGGGCTCGTGCGACATCCTGTGCCGCGAGTTCCGATTGGGTGAGGAGCTCCAGGACCAGACCGAGGGTCACGGAGACGACCTGGTCGAGACCCGGGCCTCCGCAGTGATCGAGCAGAAGCAGACGCGCCCGACATGGGTTACCCAGGCTGAGCCAGACCGGCGCCACGGAAGCCGCGACGGTTGCACGGGCTGCGGCTCTGCGTGTCTTGGGGAGGATGTCCTCGGCTGACTCCGCGGCTCGTCTGGCCGCCGAAATGTCGCCGGCCACCGCACAAAGCAGAGCTCGCCGAGCCATCGCAACCGCCACCATCTCGGGGTCGCCGGTCATCCGGGCGGTGTCCTCCGCGTCGAGATTCACATCCTCGGCGCGATCAAACCTGCCCAGCGCCGACCACGCTCCCTCGCTCACGGCTCGCAGCATGCTCTGGGCCGCCGCGTTACCGCTGGCTTCCGCGGCGAGGAGTCCTGCATCGGCCAACCGCAGGGCAAGGCGGGGACGTCCGAGCCACTGCTGCACGGAACCCAGTAATCCGACAGCGTCGGCCCATCTCCTGCGCTCATCGTCCGGGAGTACGTCGAACTTCGCCTGCGCCTGCTCAGCCATTGCTGCCGTCAGAACTCCGTCACCCAATCGGGCCTCCGAAAACGCCCGAGCGGCGGTGACCGAGAACTGCATGGCTACCGTCCCGTGGGAGTCCGCGATTGACGCCGCATTCGCGCCCCACTGTCGAGCCTGCTCAACGTCGGCACGGCGGACCACATGGAGCATTGCCAGACACTCCAGCGCCATCCGCTCGACCGAAGGGGCACTGGGCAGTTGGTCCAGGATCGGCTCGATACGCGTCCGAGCCTGGTCGTCGCGGCCGAGCCAAGTCTCCGCGCGAACCACCGTGGCGATGAGAGCCGCTCTTGCGATCACGGTCTCCTGGGCGCTGCGCTCCATCCGTTCGATCATCAGCTCGCGAGCAGTATCAGCGTGTCCCGCCGCAATCAGACAATCCGCCTGCGCGACGGCCAGGAAACTACGTGCGGCCGCCTCCGGGCCGGACGACGGACAGAGCCGCAGCGCCGCACCGTACCAACGCGCAGCCGAACCAGGCGTGTAGGGGCGAGCCTCTGCAGCAGCATCCCCCAGAGTCTGCATCGCTTCAGCATCTCCGGGCACAGCGCCCCGCTCCAGATGGGGGGCGATCTGAACCGCAGATGCCCCCCGCTCCTTCAGAAGCGCCGCGGCACGGCGGTGACAGTCCATCCGCCAACCGGGCCCAGCCGCCTGATAGACGACCGTGGCCACGATGGGATGACGGAATGTGAAGGTCACGTGGTGATCCGCGACCGGCTCGACCAGCCCCACGGCACACAACTCATCGACCGACCGCCCCGCATCCTCATCCGACATGCCCGCAAGAGCCGCGCACAGGTATAGATCGAAGTGATCCGCCACTACCGCACCAGTGCGCGCCAACAGGCGAGCCTGGGGGCTTACCGCAGCCAACTGCCCGAGGATGCTGTCGATCACGGGCGCCGGCCAACGTGACTGAGAATCTTGCCCCGGTGACGAATGGCTGGGCAGCGGGTTTCGAGCGGCCTTGGCCAGTTCGGTGAGGTAGAAGGGATTGCCGCCGGAGATCTCCAGGATCTCGTTTCGCTGCTGCACCGAAATGTCGGTGAGAATCTCGACCGCCGACAGTCGATCGAGCGGCCCCAACTCAATGGTCTCCCGAAGCGTCCCGCCCACATCAGGACTGGTTGCCGTCCCTGAGCGCACAGCGAAACCGACCAGCAGTGGGACGCGTAACCCACGCCGGATCAAGTAGTTCAGGACAGCACTCGTCGCTTCGTCACTCCACTGCATGTCGTCGATGAGGAGCGCCACACCCGCGTGTTCCGCCGCCAAGGCAGCCAAGGCGTGCCTGGTCGCCCGGGCGACCAGGAGGTTGTCGGGTCTGGTGTGACGTCGATCCGCCGCTACTCGCAATCGCAGGCCCGGCAAGACCGCCGCCAGGTCCTGTATTTCGAACCGGTCGAGGTGGTCGCCCTCCGGGGCGTCCGATGTGGTTCGGACCGGGAGATCGATGAGTAGTTCGTCCAGCAGAGCGATGAGCAGGCTGAAAGCGCGGTCCTGCTCGGCCCGGGCAGCGGACGCCCGCACGACGATCATCCGCTGATTCGCCGCCTCGTCCGCCAATACGTTCAGCAACGCGCTCTTGCCGATCCCGGGAGGTCCACTGATCTCAACGAGTCGCACTGACTCAGGGCGTTCGGGGCCATTGGCCGATACGGACTGAAGCGGCAATACGGCGCGGCGCAACTGTTCCATCTCGGTTTCGCGACCGCGGAGGAACTGCGAGTTCGGCACTCCCCAACAGTGCCCGCTGAGTAGCCCGCGTGCTACCCGTCTCGTCCGGTCGGGCGCATCCAGACCGGACGTGATACCCGACTAGCTCTGCGGCACGGGAGTCACGTCTCCCAGCGGTGGCCCCTGGAAGGTCACGTTGAGTTCTGTCACCGGTGTTTGCCACTTGAAGTCGAACGGTTCCGAACTACTGAACGGGAATCCCAATTGCGCCGACTCGTAGTACCCGGCAGGCCAGCCCCCGGCCGCTCCCATCGTGACGGGGACCGGCCAGTTGTTCCCGTATGCCGTGGCGATGGGGCTGCCGGTTGCAGCGTTGACCTTGAGCCCGGGCAGGCTGACGGTCGGTGATGCGGTGCACCCGAACTGGGCGGGGACTGCCGCGGCGCCATCGGGGGTCACCATGTCCTCCAGATTGGCCGCCGTCACGGTTCCCAGGGCCACTGCCTGACTGCCGCCCGCCGAGGCCGCCTGAATCGACACGGGCTGGTTGTTGGCGTTCGGAGCGAGGTAGGGGGTGTTGATGCCGTTGGTGGCCTCGGACACCGATTCCTCGATGTAGACCGGCTGCCCATCGGCGGTGACGCCAAAGAAATTGACCAACCAGTCGGCGTTCTGCGGGAGTTGACCCGAGCCGTTGGTCGCGGTGGTGGCCAGCGTGCTCTGTTCGACTGTGGTCGGAGCGCCGTTCCCGAAAGGAGTCGTCAGGGAGGCCGTCATCTGCGACAGATCGCAGCGCAATGTGTAGTCGCCAGTCGAATCCACCGTCGCATTCATGACCGGCGCGTTGCCGTCGTTGAGCAAGCCGGAGCTGTACTGCGGATTCGTCAGGTAGCTGAGTTGGATGTCCATCTGGCCCAAAGGAGGTTCGTTGGTACCTCCGTAGTTGCAGTAGTACGGACCGACATCAACACTGGCCCCCTCACATACGGCAACGGCGTCAGGGAATCCCGGGTTGGGGCCGACGTACTGGATCAGTCCGTCCTGGAATGTGGCGGAGCCGCCCGTGTAGGTCTTCGACGAGGCGTTCGGGGAGACCATCGGAGCCGGCACGCCACCGTTCCAGTAGTACATGACGTTGGTCTGCGCACCGAGGGCTTGCTGCAGGGTTCCACCGATGAACGCACTACTGGGCACGTCGGTGAAAGCGCCCTGATTGCCGGCAGCGGGATTACCGGCCCAGGTATTCGTTGGCGGCCAGTCGGCTTGAGTCGGATCCGTCACGCCGTTCGTCCCGAAGCCGGTGACAGCCGTCGTCACTCCGAACAGCTGTGGGTATTCGGAGGTCTCATTGCAGGTATCGACCTTGAGACCTTCGAGGAAGGAGACGACGAAACGTACGCTGGCTGCGGCTACGGCTCCCACGATCCCGGCTCCGGTGTAGGTGCGTGGGTTGAAAGCTGAATCGACCGCTTGCTGCCCGGCAACGTTGCCCGAGTTGACGAGATCGGTCATCAAAGTTCCCTGCGTCCCCGGGGCGTTGAGGCCTTTCTCGGCCCCGTAGAGCCCGATCGGGGGGTCATTGGGGGTGGGAGTCTCGCGTGACTTCCCGTTCTTCCAGTTGGGGTACTGGGCGTAGGCGAACAGGACGGTGTCGCCTGCGTTGGCTGTTTCGACAGCAGCGGGGGGCGGCGCCGAGGCTGTTGCCGCGTACATGCATTGAATGACGGGTTGGAAGGTCACTTGCTGCTGGAACGGGGAGTTGTTGTTCACGTAGATGTTGTTGTAGACGGGAGTATTGGAGTTGAGCTCAGAGGCGTAACTGCCGTCAGCCACCTGCGTGCCGTGAATCAGGGAACGCCGCAGCATCTGGCGCTGCTCGATGGCTCCCGCCGTCACGCGCTGAACCTTCCGCTTGGACCACTTGCCTTTGACCAAGGGGCCCGCATTCACTTGGGTGACCTCATGGGGAGATCCACCCCTCTTAGTGTCCTTGCGGTGGCTCACGGACACCGCCACTGCGGCTCGACGACCTTGGAACCCACGATCCCGCATCTTGTCCGAGGCGCCCTTCGACAGGGGCACCTTCATGGTCATCACCCCGGGCTTCGCGACCTTGCGGCTCTGGTGGGATCGCATCAACAGCGCGCTGTCGGGCAAGACCTCCACCGATCGCGGCTTGTTCACCAACGTGTACTTCTTCTTGCCCACGGCCACGCGCATCCGTACTCGGTCCTGGCGCAGACCATTGCTTGCGCGGGTCCGCTTGGGATCGACGAACACCTTCGCTACCACGCTGAACTTGCCGTTGCCGTCTTTGGCCAGATAGGGGTACTGGACCCACTGCGGCGCGTAGCCCGCCCTGGCGACGTGATTGGCTGCTTCGACCTTGGATGCGGTCGCGGGCGTGGCGGGGCGGCGGCATCGGCCCCCACCGTGGACCCGACCGCAGCGGCGGTGGCCAGAGCAGTTGTCACAGCGATGGCACGAAGCATCGGCTCTCCCGACTATTGGTGGGCCCGAATAGCTATTGGTGGGCCCGAGTAGCGGTGGTATGGCAGCCTAACTCCTCCGGCCGACCACGGCCCCGATCTGAACGGTTTCACGCTCAGATCGGGGCCATATCTGTCAGATGTCGTAGTACATCTCGAACTCATGCGGATGCGGACGCAGCCGAATGGGATCGATCTCATTGGCCCGCTTGTAGTCGACCCACGTCTCGATGAGGTCGGGCGTGAAGACGTTTCCTTCGGTGAGGAAGTCGTGATCCTCCTCGAGAGCTGTCAAGACCCCTTCCAGCGACGAGGGCACCTGCGGGATGTCCGCGGCTTCGTCCGGGGGCAACTCGTAGAGATCCTTGTCGACGGGGGCCACGGGTTCGATCTTGTTCTTGATCCCGTCCAAACCGGCCATCAGCATCGCCGAGAACGCCAGATACGGGTTGCTCGACGGATCCGGCACGCGGAACTCGATGCGCTTGGCCTTGGCGTTCGACCCCGTGATCGGGATGCGGATGCAGGCCGATCGGTTGCGCTGTGAGTAGACCAGATTCACAGGAGCCTCGAACCCGGGCACCAGACGGTGGAACGAGTTGGTGGTCGGGTTGGTGAACGCGAGCACCGCAGGGGCATGGGCCAGGAGTCCGCCGATGTACCAACGAGCCGTGTCAGACAGTCCGGCGTAGCCGAGCTCGTCGTAGAACAGCGGATCGCCGTCCTTCCACAGCGACTGGTGGCAGTGCATGCCGGAACCGTTGTCCCCGAACAAAGGCTTGGGCATGAATGTCGCGCTCTTGCCATTGGCCCAGGCCACGTTCTTGATCACGTACTTGAACAGCATCACCTGGTCGGCTGCGTGCAGCAGGGTGTTGAACTTGTAGTTGATCTCGGCCTGGCCGGCGGTACCGACTTCGTGGTGAGCTCGCTCGACCTCGAGGCCGACATCCATGAGAGTGCGGCTCATCTGGTCGCGCAGGTCCGCGTAGTGGTCGACCGGGGGAACGGGGAAGTATCCGCCCTTGTACCGCGTCTTGTAACCGCGGTTTCCGCCCTCTTCCTCGCGACCCGAGTTCCAAGCGCCCTCGATCGAGTCGATGAAGTAGTACCCGGCGTTCTGCTTGGTCTCGAACCGAACGTCGTCGAAAACGTAGAACTCGGCCTCGGGACCGAAGTACGCCGTGTCGGCGATGCCGGTGGACCGCAGGTAGTTCTCCGCCTTGGCCGCGATCTGACGAGGGTCGCGGGAGTAGGGCTCGTCGGTGAACGGGTCGCGGATCGAGAAGTTCATGACGAGTGTCTTCTCAGCCCGGAATGGATCGACGAAGGCGGTGACGGGGTCCGGCACCAGCTTCATGTCCGACTCGTGGATGGCCTGGAAGCCGCGGATCGAGGACCCGTCGAACATCTGGCCGTCCGTGAAGAACGCATCGTCGACACTGGCCACGGGCACGTTGAAGTGCTGCATCACGCCAGGCAGATCACAGAACCGGACGTCTATGAACTTGACGTCCTCGTCCTTGACGTAGCGCAATACCTCGTCTGCGTTGTTGAACATTCACCCTCCTAGGTGTCCGGAGCGAGCCGGGCGGTCGCCGCCCAGTTTCCCCCTCCTGGTCGTTGCGACAGTAGGCGGGGGGCATTAATCACCCGTGTCCCTTGTGTTTCGCCCGTGTTACGTGCTCCAGGGTTCGCTCTCAGTCCACGACAACTGGTCTCGCCCTTGTCACGGAGTCGACGACCGGCCTCGGACCTCTGCTGCCGCGGGTGGGGTCCTCTGCTGCCGCAGGTAGGGTCCTCTGCTGCCGCGGGTAGGGTCCTCTGCTGCACGCGGGTGGGGTCCTCTGCCGACGCGGGTGGGTCCTCTGCCGATGCGGGTGGGGTCCTCTGCTGCCGCGGGTGGGGTCCTCTGCTGCCGCGGGTGGAGTCCTCTGCTGCCGCGGGTGGATAGGGCGCCGAAAGGCAGACTGGATTACCGAAGCGTTACGGAATCCGTGAGTGGCGCGAAGAGGCCGGTATCGGATCGGCCCCTTGCGCCGACTGACGCGCCCGTTCTGCGGCCACCTGAGCAGACGGGTACCGTGGGGCCCGTGGACAGGAGAGCTCTGGGGTCGTGGCTGACGACACCGGGAGAAGCACCCGAGGTCATGGGGCCGACCCAGGACTTCCGCGGCCAGAGGCTGGGCCTTCCCGAGTCCGGTCCCGGCTCGATCGCCCCCGTCAGTCGCCGGGTCATCGCACTGCTCATCGACTGGAGCGCCGCCATGATCGTGGCCCGCTTCTTCGCCGGATTCGGCACCGACGGCTACGCTTGGCTGACCCTGGCGATCTTCGCTGGGCAGACCACCATTCTGCAGTGGCTCATGGGCTCATCGTTCGGTCAACGGATCACCAAGGTGGCCGTCGTCAGGGTCGACGGCGGTCGACTCGGCATCCTGCCGCTGATGGTGCGCACCGCGTTGGTATGCCTGGTCATCCCCGCGGTCGTCTGGGACCGGGACACGCGCGGCTTGCATGACCGGGCAGTGCGTACGGTCTGCGTCCGGCGTTGACTCTGAGCCCGGCCCGACGGGCGCTACTGGTCGCGGTCACGACCAACCTGGCGGGAGTTCTTCCGCTGTTCCTCACCGGGGCGATGTCCGTGCAGATCGGCCGGGAACTGGGGTTGGACCCGTCGGGGATCGGATGGCTCCTCGCCGGCTTCGCCGTGATGTCTTTGCTGCTCAGCGCTCCGCTGGGTGCCCGCGTCGGGACGATCGGCATCTCACCGTCCATGCGGATCGCGTCCGGCCTGTCTGTCGTCTCCCTGCTCGCCTGTGCCGCCGCGCCGAATCGGCTTCTGCTGGCGGCAGCCGTCTTGGTCGGAGGTACGTCGAACGCCCTGGGGCAAACGGCATCGAATGCACTGGTCGCCGCCCGGGTGCGAGCCGCGCGCTACGGACTTGGCCTACGCGATCAAGCAGTCGGCGATCCCGCTGTCGATCCTGCTGGGTGGGTTGGCGGTGCCGGCGATCGCCCTCACAGTTGGATGGCGCCACGCCTACCTGGTCGCCGCGGCCGTCGCGCTCGCGGCACTGCTGGCGGTTCCAGAGGCATGTGGCTCCGAGCCTCGGCCGAGCGGAGCGACCGGTCTCAAGCGACGAACGGGGCTCGGTGTGGCTGCTGGGCGCCGGATTGGTCGCAGCAGTAGTCGCAGCGACCTCGATCGGAGCACACGCTGCCTCATCCGCGGTCGCGATCGGCTTCAGCGAAGGTTCAGCCGGACTCATGGTGGCGGCCGGCGGTGCCGCTGGGCTCGCCGTCCGACTGGCAGCGGGCGTGCGCGCAGACCGAGTGTCCGGCGGGGCGCTCACCGCGGCCGCTGTGCTGTGCGTCATGGGTGCCGTCGGGTGGCTGTTGATGTCGACCCTGTGGCCACTGCTCTTTGTTGTCGGGCTACTGGCCGCCAACGCCTTCGGTTGGGGATGGCCAGGACTGGTGCATCTGGCGGTCGCGCGCACGTTTCCCCGAGGCAACCGCCGCCGCCAGTGGCATCACACAGACCGGCGTGGCGCTGGGGTTGCTCATCGGACCGCCGGTTATCGGCTTGGTCGCGGTCAGCGCCGGATGGGCGTGGGCGTGGGCCCTGGCAGCCGGATCTGCCTTGGCCGGGGCCGCCTTGATCGCACTGGCTCGCAAACGACTGATCAAAGGCCGTAAAACACCCGCTCCATGACTTTGCGGGCCCGGCGCGTGGCCCGTCGGTAGTCCTGCACCACTGCCTGACTGTCGCCGCGCCGATACCCCAACAGATAACCCACAGTCCGCAGCAGAGTGGTCTCCGTCGGGACCTGGGCAGCGGGTCGGCCCGTGGCCAGCATGGTGGCGTTGCGGATGGCGGTCGCGAGCATCCAGGCCGCCCGCAGTTGCTCAGCATCGGCGGAATCGAGCAGATCGGACGCCACCGCGGCTTCGAGGGCGGGCAACGTCTGGGGGGTGCGCAGTGACTCGATCGTCGCTCCGTGCTGCATCTGGAGCAGTTGCACCGTCCACTCCACGTCGGCGAGCCCACCCGGACCCAGCTTGGTGTGCAGAGCGGGGTCAGCGCCGCGCGGCAGACGCTCCGACTCCATCCGCGCCTTCAGCCTGCGCATCTCCCGGACGTGATCCGCCGCCAGACCATGTGCGGGATAACGGATCGGGTCGATGGCGGCCAGGAACTCCTCCCCGAGTCCTGGGTCGCCCGCCACGGGCCGGGCTCGCAGCAGCGCCTGCGCCTCCCATGGCGCGGACCACTTCTCGTAGTAGGCGCGACACGATGCCAAGGATCGAGACATGGGGCCGTTGCGGCCCTCGGGACGCAGGTCGGCGTCGATGGTCAGCTCTGGATCGGGTGACGGCAGTCCCAGCAGCCGACGCAACTCATTGGCGACAGCGATCGCTTGACGCGTGGCCACGTCTTCGCCGGTTCCGGGCAGCGCGTCATGCACGAACATGACGTCGGCATCGGAGGCGTAGGACATCTCCGCTCCCCCGAATCGATCCCATTCCGACAACCAAGAGCCGCACTCCCAGCTTGTCCCCACCGGCGACTGCGGTGACGGCTGCCTGCAGTGCCGCGCTCACGGTCGCGGTCGTGACATCGGACAGGCCCCCGGCCGTGGTGACGACATCGGACTCACCCAGCACGTCCGCGACCGCGATGCGGAACAGCTCCCGGCGCCGGAACGCGCGCACCGCGCCGATCGCAGTTTCCGGGTCCTCTCGGCGCGAAACCGCCGCCAACGCCTCCGACTCCAGGGATGCGGGCGTGCGATTGCCCAGATCGGTGCCGTCGGCGAGCATGGCGACGGCCTCCGGGGCGCGCATGAGCAGGTCGCTCGCGTATCGGCTCGCCCCTAGGATCGAGGCCAGGCGCTGTGCCGCGACCGATTCGTCGCGCAGCAGTCTCATGTACCAAGGCGTCGCCCCCAGGGCATCACTGACCTGGCGGAAACCCAGCAATGCCGCGTCCGGATCGGGACCGGCAGCGAACCAGCCCAGCATGACCGGGAGCAGAGTCCGCTGGATCGCGGCTCGACGGCTGACCCCGGCCGTCAGGGCCTCGAGGTGGCGCAGAGCCGAGTCGGGGGCGGTGAATCCCAGGACCTGGAGTCGATCACGCGCAGCCGACTCGGTGAGCCGCACCTCGCCCGGCTCGAGCCGGGCCACGGCCGCGAGCAGTGGGCGGTAGAACAGCTTCTCGTGCAGCCGCCGCACCTCGCGCCGCACCTCGCGCCACTGATCGTCGAATTGCCGCTCTGGATGGGTGCGGAATCCCAGCGAACGCGCGACCCGCCGGATGTCCCTTTCGGCATCCGGTACGACCTGGATGCGCTGCAGTCGGTACAGCTGCAGGCGGTGCTCCAGGGTGCGCAGGAACCGATACGCCGACGCCAGCCCCGAGGCGTCCTTACGTCCCACGTACCCGTAAGTCGCCAGCGCCTCCAGCGCACGCATGGTGTTCGGCAGCCGCACGAGAGGATCCCCACGCCCATGAACCATCTGCAGCAACTGGACACTGAACTCCACATCTCGCAGTCCCCCCTGGCCCAACTTCAGCTGCCTTTCCGCGGACTTGGGGGTGAGCGAGTCCTCCACCCGCCGTCTCATCGCCTGCACGTCTTCGACGAAGTTCTCCCGCCCCGAGGCCTGCCAGACCAATGCCGCGGTGGCATCGGTGTAGGCGCGACCCAGATCCATGTCCCCAGCGGCGGCACGTGCCTTGAGCAGCGCCTGGAACTCCCACGTCTGCGCCCAACGCTCGTAGTAACCCAGGTGGCTGTCGAGGGTTCGCACCAGCGCCCCCGATTTCCCCTCCGGACGTAGTCCCGGGTCCACCTCCCACAGCGGTCCCTCGGGCGTGCTGGCGCTACACACCTTCATCAGCTCGGATGCCAACGCCGTACCAACGCGAGTCGCCGTGACGTCGTCGGCGCCGGCGGCGGGACCGACCACGAACACGACGTCTACATCGGAGACATAGTTCAGTTCCTGCGCCCCGCACTTGCCCATGGCGATCACAGCGAACCGGCAACTGTCCGCATGCGGCACCCTGCTGCGCGCCACGGCCAAGGCCGCCTCCAACGCCGCGTCGGCCAGATCGGACAACCAGCCGACCACCGCGTCATACGGCGCTCCCCCGACCAGATCCGCCCTGGCAATGCGCAACAGGATTGCCCGGTAGCGTCTCCTGATCGCAGCAGCGGGGTCGGGGCTGGTCCCACTCGCCACCGGACCTCCGGGACCGGATTCGGCTCCGACCTCGGCGAGTAGTTCACCGATCATCGCGGTCCGGTCCGGAACCGCATGCTGCCCGGCCATCTCCGACAGGTCCTCGGGGTGGCGCACGAGGTGGTCGGCCAGCGCCTCGGAGACTCCCAACACCCCGACCACACCCTGTTGCAGTTCCGGATCGTCGTTCAGTAGCTGCACCACTGCCGGCGGGTCGTCCGAGACCGCAACGATGCGCGACAGAGACAACAGAGCGAGATCCGGGTCGGCCGCGGCTCCGAGCGCCGCGAGGAGGTCGTCACCAACAGCGCCCGCCAACGGATCCGTCGCCAGATGAACGACGGCGCGGTCGGGTTCGCGGAACCCGAGTCGGGCCAGCGCTCCTGCCGTCGTGGTGCGCGGTCCGCTCACAGCAACGGCAGATAGCGATCGAGTTCGAACTGAGTGACCTGACGGCGGTAGCCGCGCCATTCCTCACGTTTGTTGCGCAGGAGGTAGTCGAACACGTGCTCGCCCAGTGTCTCCGCGACGAGTTCGCTGGCTTCCATGGCGTCGACCGCCTGACCCAGGCTGCCCGGCAGTGGCCGCATGCCCAATGCCCTGCGCTCAGACTCGGTCAAGGCCCACACGTCGTCCTCGGCGCCGGGCGGCAACTCGTAGCCCTCCTCGATTCCCTTGAGTCCGGCGGCGAGGATCACCGCGAAAGCCAGATACGGATTGCAGGCCGCGTCGAGTGTCCGTAGTTCCACGCGGGTGGAGCCGCCCTTGTGTGGTTTGTACATCGGCACACGGAGCATCGCGGAGCGGTTGTTGTGTCCCCAGCACACCCATGCGGGGGCCTCACCTCCACCCTGCAGGCGCTTGTAGGAGTTCACCCATTGGTTGGTGACAGCGCTGATCTCGACGGCGTGTTCCAGCAGTCCGGCCATGAATGCCCGGCCGACCTTCGACAGCTGATACTGGGCGCCCGGTTCGTAGAACGCGTTGGTGTCCCCCTCGAACAGGGACAGGTGAGTGTGCATCCCCGAGCCGGCATGTTCGGCGAAGGGTTTGGGCATGAACGAGGCAACCACGCCGTGCTCGAGAGCCATCTCTTTGACGACGAGCCGGAACGTCATGATGTTGTCCGCGGTGGACAAAGCGTCGGCATAACGTAGGTCGATCTCCTGCTGACCCGGCGCTCCCTCATGGTGGCTGAACTCCACCGAGATACCCATGGACTCGAGCATCGTGATCGTCGACCGGCGGAAGTCGTGGGCAACCCCGTGGGGAGCGTTGTCGAAGTAGCCGAATCGGTCGATCGGCTCCGGCGGCGGTCCTCCGGGCTCGTGGGGTTCGGTGAACAAGAAGAACTCGATCTCCGGGTGGGTGTAAAACGTGAAGCCGAGATCGGCCGCCTTGGCCAGCGTGCGCTTGAGGACGTAGCGCGGATCGGACCATGCGGGGCTGCCGTCCGGCATGAGGATGTCGCAGAAGAGTCGGGCCGTCCCGCGCGAATCCCCTCGCCACGGGAGAATCTGGAACGTCCCCGGGTCGGGGCGCACGATCATGTCAGCCTCGGACACCCGCGCGAAACCCTGGATCGCCGAACCGTCGAATCCGATGCCCTCGTCGAACGCGCCCTCCAACTCGGCAGGTGCCACAGCAACGGACTTCAACGTCCCCAGGACGTCGGTGAACCACAGCCGAATGAAGCGGATGTCCCGCTCCTCGATCGTGCGGAGTACGAACTCGGTCTGCTTGTCCATGGGGCCATCTTGCCCGACGTCTCGCTCACAGCCACGACCACCGCTCCCGTCTCTCCTCGGCAGGCGGCGCGGAGTCGTCACCGCGGGCACTAGCCTTGGCCCGTGCCCGATCTACGCATCGCCTTGGCGCAGGTGAACCCGACGGTGGGCGACATCACCGGGAACGCCCGCATCGTGCTTGAGACATGTCTGCTCGCCGCCAAATCCGGTGTCGATCTGGTCGCGTTCCCCGAGATGATGCTCACCGGATACCCCATCGAGGATCTGGCGCTGCGTTCGACAGTCATCCAGGCATCCCGGGCTGCGGCCGAACGATTGGCCGTCGACCTTGTCACCGAAGGACTTGGCGCGCTGACCGTCGTGGTGGGACTCCTGGACAGACAGGCCGATGTCGACAGCGACCTCGGGGTGCCGAGGAATGCGCCCTTGAACGCGGCGTGGGTCCTGCGCGGTGGTCAGGTGAGTGCCCGATACGCCAAGCACCATCTGCCCAACTATGGCGTGTTCGACGAGTACCGCTACTTCGTCCCGGGCACGAGCGCGACCGTGATCGACGTCGCCGGCACGAAGGTCGCGCTCGCCATCTGCGAGGACCTCTGGCAAGACGGCGGTCCCGTCACCTGGGCCCGTGAATCGGCCGCCGACGTGTTGTTGGTCATCAACGGATCGCCCTACGAACGTGCCAAGGACGATGCCCGGCTGGAACTGTGTCGGCGCCGCGCCGCGGAGTCCGGCTGCACGTTGGCCTACGTCAACATGGTGGGTGGGCAGGACGAACTCGTTTTCGACGGTGACTCCATGATCGTCAGGCCAGACGGTTCGCTGCTCGCCCGGGCACCGCAATTCCATCCCTACCTTCTCGTCGCAGACCTCTTCCCGGCGGCCCATCACGACCCGCAAGAAGACCACGACCCGCAAGAAGACCTCGACCCGCAAGAAGACCTCGACCCGCAAGAAGCCGAGGGCGACACCCCCGGCCCGCCCGCGGAGCAACCCACCGGCCCAGCGCCCGGACTACCTCACCTCACGGTGGACGAGGTCATCGGAATCGAACCGGTCATCGTCACAGGGCCGGGGACCGACCTTCTGGTCCTGTCCGCTGAGGCGGAGGTCTATGGGGCGCTGGTCGTCGGTCTGCGCGATTACGTGCGCAAGAACGGATTCGCGTCGGTCATCTTGGGCTTGTCCGGGGGCATCGACTCCGCCTTGGTAGCCGCGATCGCCTGTGATGCCGTCGGAGCGGCGAATGTGCACGGGGTGTCCTTGCCGAGCGCCTACTCGTCGGAGCATTCGCGAACCGATGCCGCAGTGACCGCCGAACGCACGGGACTGCGACTGCGCACGGTGCCCATCGCCCCCATGGTCGACGCGTTTCAGTCCTCTCTGCACCTGACCGGACTCGCTGAAGAGAATCTGCAGGCCCGGGTCCGCGGAGTGACCCTGATGGGTCTGTCCAATGCCGAAGGGCACCTGGTGTTGGCGACCGGGAACAAGACCGAGCTCTCAGTCGGGTACTCGACGATCTACGGCGACGCGGTCGGCGGTTTCGCGCCGATCAAGGACCTGCCCAAGATCGAGGTCTGGAGCCTGTCCCGGTGGCGTAACTCGGTTGCTCGTGCGACCGGCAGCCCGGAGCCGATCCCACAGTCGAGCATCGACAAACCCCCCAGCGCCGAGTTGCGTCCGGGGCAGCTGGACACGGACTCGCTGCCCGACTACCGGGTGCTCGACGACCTGCTCGACGACTACGTGGAGTTGGATCGGGGCGCGGACTACCTCATCGAAGCCGGGTTCGACGCCCACCTGGTCGAGAGAGTGCTGCACTTGACGGATGCTGCCGAGTACAAGCGGCGGCAGTACCCGCCGGGCACCAAAGTGAGCTTGAAGGCGTTCGGCCGCGACCGGCGGCTACCGATCACCAGTCGGTGGCGGGAGCGGCGTAGTTGACGACTCCAGGTGCTGTTCGCGTGCGACCTCGTCCAAGGTGACCTCAGGATCAGGCTCGTCCCAGGTGTCTGGCGGGCTGGCGTCGCGGGCTTGCGGTGGCGAGATCGCCGGGAGCCCGAAGCCCACCAGCAGCGCGGCGACGATCACCATGATCGCGCTCAGGATCATGGTGGTGTGTGAGGCAGTCAGGAACGCGTCGAAAGCCCCTTGCCGGATCACTTCGATCTGACTCGGAGCTGCCAAACCCTGTTGGCTCGCGGCTGTGAGAATCGCGTCCGTAGCCACGATGGATTCCTCGGCCTGGGCATCAGGGAACTGCGGCGGCAGGCCCGACAACACGGGCGCGACGTTGTTGGCGTACTGGGTGCCCAAGACCGTACCGACAACCGCCACACCGAGGGCGCCTGCCACCTGGCGCACCGTGTTCTGCACGGCGGACCCTGCTCCGGCCCGGGCCAACGGCAGCACGTTCTGCATGACCGCGGTAGCGGGCGCGACGACGTTGCCCATACCGAAGCCGAAGAGGAAGAAGCCCACGAGCACCAGCCAAATGTTGCTGTCGAGCCTCAGCTGCGTCAGCCCGGCCAGGGTGATGGCGACGATGACAAGACCACCGGTCATGACGAGTCGATAGCCGAATCGCTCGACCATCTTGGCGCTGCGTGGAGCGGCGATGAGTTGTCCCACGGCGAAAGGCAGGAACGCGAGACCGGCCTGCAACGTGGAGTAGCCACGCAGGATCTGGAAGTAGAAGGGCAGCGTGAACGTGATGCCCATGAGGGCGAAGAACGCCAAGCTCACGGCCGACAGACTCACGGCGTAGCCGCGATTCCGGAAGAGCGCCACATCGAAGGACTTATGGCTGCTGTGAGCCTCGTAGACGAGGAAACCGATCAGGATCACGATGCCCGCCACGATGGGGCCGATCACCTGGACATCGATCCACGCGCCGACAGAGGATGCGTGGATGATGCCGTAGATCAAGGCAACCAAGCCGACGAAGGACAGCACGAGGCCGATGAGGTCGAGTTGCTGGGGATGGGGATTCCGACTCTCGGGAACAACCCGCAGGATTCCGATGAGGCCGACGATCACGATTGGGACGTTGATGAGGAACACCGAGCCCCAGTCGTTACCCGTCAGCCAGCTGGACCACTCGGGATGTTCGAGGAGTAGTCCGCCCAAGACCGGGCCCAGTGCCACGGCCGCTCCGACAGCTCCGGCCCAGGCGCCGATGGCGCGACCGCGTTCGTGTGGCGGGAACACCACGGTGATGATGGCCAGCGTGACGGGCATGACAGCGGCTCCGCCGACACCCATCAGACCGCGGGTCCCGATCAGCCACATCGGGGTCGGCGCGAATGCGGATGCGGCGCTCGCGAGCCCGAACACGATGAGACCGATGATCAGGATCTTCTTGCGGCCGAACCGATCGCCCAGCACACCCCAGGTGAACAGCAGCGCGGCGAACACCAAGATGTAGGAGTCGATGGCCCACACCAACTCGCTCTGCGTGGCCTGCAGATCGTCTTGAATGGTTGGCAGGGCGATATTCAGCACCGTGTTGTCGAGCACCACCACGAGCAGGCTCACCACCAACACGGCGAGAATCGCCCAGCGCCGTGGATGGCCTTCCCCGCTGGTCATCCAGTCGCCACCTGCGGCGGGTGCGGTCTCGTCGGCAGCGGCCATGTGAACCTCGGTTTCGCGTCGACCAAGGCTACGGCACGCCACCAGCCCGGTGAGATCGCGCTGGCAGGCACTGCTCGAGGAAGCCGGATCATGCCATTCGGGAATATTCGGTCAGCGTGACCCACGTCACATTGGGAGTCTGGCCACCGGCCGGTCGCGGGTGGGACGATGGCCTCGTCGCGGCGACCCGTGTGTGGCGTCGACGATTTGGAGGATCACCATGTCCGACACATCCGCATCCGTCTCTGTCTATGGCGGCATCACCAACCGGCGCATCACCGTCACCGATCTGGCGAAGGCCAAGGAGGCCAGTGAGAAGTGGCCGATGCTCACCGCCTACGACGCCATGGTCGCCGGACTGCTCGACGAGGCCGGAATCCCGGTGCTGCTCGTCGGAGACTCCGCTGCCATGGTCGTTCACGGCCACAGCACCACGCTGCCCATCACCGTCGATGATCTGGTCCCGCTGACTTCCGCCGTCGTGCGCGGCACCACTCGCGCCCTGGTCGTGGCCGACCTGCCCTTCGGCTCCTACCAGGAGGGGCCCAAGCAGGCTCTGCGTTCCGCCACGCGCTTCATGAAAGAGGCCGGAGCTCACGCCGTGAAACTCGAAGGAGGTGTGCGCGTCGTCCCGCAGATCCAGACACTCGTCGAGGCTGGGATTCCGGTGATGGCACACATCGGGCTGACCCCTCAGTCCGTCAACACGATCGGCGGCTACAAGGTGCAAGGGCGCGGCGAAGCCGGCCATGTTCTGCTCGATGAAGCCTTCGCCGTCCAAGAAGCGGGCGCGTTCGCCGTGGTGTTGGAGGTGGTCCCTCACGACCTCGCCGAGCGTGTCACGAAGGAGCTCGACATCCCCACCATCGGCATCGGAGCGGGCAACAGCACTGACGCCCAGGTCCTGGTCTGGCAGGACCTGCTGGGTCTGACCCCGGGACGCGCGCCGAAGTTCGTCAAGCCATATGCGGACCTGCGCGGCATCATGACGACCGCAGTCCAGACCTGGGCCGCCGATGTCGTCTCAGGTGAGTACCCCGACCTCGACCATTCGTACAACTGACGCACAACTGACGTACCACCGCTACACGTGAAGCAGCACCGCTACACGTCGGTGATGCGAACTCCGGCGTGGGTCTTGTAGCGACGGTTGATCGAGATCAGGTTGGCGGTCAGGCCCTCGACCTGTCCGCAGTTGCGCAAACGGCCACCGTAGATGCCCCGCAGCCCGGGGATTCTGTCGGCCAGCTCTTGCACGGCGTCGGTCGCGGCCCGCACGTCACCGAGGACCAAGATGTCCATGTCGGGCACAGACTCGAGATCCCGGTCCTGGAGCAGGACGGCGCTGACATGGTGGAAGGCCCCCACGACGACGCTGTCGGGCAGCAGGGCCTGCGCCTGCTGCGCCGCCGACCCCTCGGCGACGTCGAGACAATGAGCACCCTGCTTGTCGAATCCGAGCGGATTGACGCAGTCGATCACCAACTTGTCCCGCAGCGGTTCCCGCAGTGACTCCAGCAACGGCGCATGTCCTGCCCAGGGCACCGCCACCAGTGCCACGTCACAACGTTCCGCCACGTCGTCGTTGGTGCCTCCGATCACGCCGTGCCCCACCTGTGCGGCCGCGGCCTCGGCACGTTCGCGGTCCCGGGAGCCGATCAGGACCGGCAGACCGCTGCGAGCCCAGCGGTAGGCCAGTCCCAGACCTTGATCACCTGTGCCGCCGAGGACGGCGATGGTGGGGTGTTCGGGCAATGCGGGAGCGGAGTTCTCGGACATGGGGACCATGGTGACAGTTGCCAGTCAGGAGTGCGGCAGTGCCGTGCGTTCTGCCAACTCCGCCGGGACTCCCCACGCCTCGAGGGCAGCGGCTCCGTGCCCGAACTCCGAGCGCGGCACGGCCTGCCCCGGTGTACGCGAGAACCGAGGGGCGGGAGCGGGCTGCAACGGCTCGTCGGGCAGGAACGTGCCGCGTGCCTTCAGGTGGGGGTCTTCACTCGCCTCCACCATGGATCGGACCCCGAAAGTGCAGGCGTCGGTTCCGCGGAACGCGTCGTCCCATGCGTCGCGGGTGCGGGTCGCGATGATGTCGGTGAACGCCGTACGCAGCTCCGGCCACCGGGCCACATCGAACTGATTCGGCAACTCGGTGTCGTCCAGACCGAGAACCTCGAGGAACTCCGAGTAGAACTTCGGCTCCAGGCACCCCACCGACAAGAACTCGCCGTCGGCGCACCGGTAGACGTCGTAGAACGGCGCACCGGTGTCCAGCAGGTTTGTCCCCGGCGCATCGGGGTTCCACAGACCCTGCGCGGCCAGCGAGTACACGAGCATCATCAGATATGCGGACCCATCGACCATCGCGGCGTCGATGACCTGACCCCTGCCGGACCGGCTCCGCTCGAACAGAGCTGACAGAACCCCGAGCAACAGGAACATCGCCCCGCCCCCGAAGTCGGCGACAAGATTCACCGGCGGCACGGGGCGTTCGCCCTGCCGTGCGAAGTGACGCAGCGGCCCGGCCACGGCGATGTAGTTCATGTCATGCCCCGCGCGCTGGGCGAGCGGACCGTCCTGACCCCAGCCGGTCATGCGACCGATCACCAAAGCGGGGTTGTCGGCCAGCAAGTCGTCGGGAGCGAACCCCAACTTCTCGAGCACGCCGGGACGGAAGCCCTCGAGCAGCACATCCGCCCGGGCCACCAGGTCGCGCACAACCGAAGCCGATTCCGGATCCCGCAGGTTCACCCGTGCGGAGGAACGGCCCCGCAGGTGAACCGCCTTCTCGACATCCACAGCGTCGAAACCGGGCCCGGGCGCCTCGATCCGAAGCACGTCGGCTCCGAGGTCGGCCAGGAGCCCAGCAGCCATGGGAACCGGTCCGATGGCATTGAGTTCGACGACCTTCAGCCCCGCCAGAGGGCCCTGCCGCACGTTCGATTCCACTGTCGGACCCGGGTCTTCGTTCGGGATCAGGTCGATTCTCCTGACTCTTCGACTCCGAACTCCGGGTCGACCTTGGGCGTCACACCTTCCCAGGTGTCCTCGTCCTGGTCCCACTGCTCATTTCGTTTGGCCGCTATCTCCAGCGCACGAGAAGCGTCTTCAGCGGAGTCGAAAGGCCCCAGTCGCTCGGAGTTGGGGCAGCCTTCGTCCGGCTCGACCTTGTTGTGCACCAGGCAGTACCACCACTGCGCCACGCGAACTCCCTTCACTGCCGCCCAGTCGGGGCGATCCACGGCTCCACTCTGCCAGACCGGACATGCCAGAATCGCCGCATGTCCTCATCGACCACTGACCGGGTCCTGGAACCGGGTCGGATTTCGCCGCGACGCGCGGTCCCCGACTCGATCGAACGCCCCGAGTACGTCGGCCGCCCTGCTCCGGCTGCCTATCGCGGGCCGGAAGTGAAGGACCCCGACACCATCGAACGCATGCGGGTCGCCGGCCGCATCGCCGCTGACGCCCTGGCCGCAGTGGGTGCCGCAATCCGGCCCGGCATCACCACCGATGAACTCGACCGAGTGGGCCACGAGTTCTTGCTCGACCACGGCGCCTATCCGTCCACGCTGGGCTACCGCGGTTTCCCCAAGTCCTTGTGCACCTCGCTGAACGAGGTCATCTGCCACGGCATCCCCGACTCCACGATTCTGGTGGACGGCGACATCTGCAACGTCGACATCACCGCCTTCATCGGCGGCGTGCATGGGGACACCAACGCGACCTTCCTCGTCGGGGATGTGGATGAGGAATCCCGCCTGCTGGTGGACCGCACGCGCGAGGCGACGATGCGGGCCATCAAGGTGGTCGCCCCAGGACGTCCGTTGAACGTCGTGGGGCGGGTCATCGAGTCATACGCACGCAGATTCGGCTATGGCGTGGTGCGTGACTTCACCGGACACGGCATCGGCACGTCATTCCATACCGGGTTGATCGTGCCGCACTACGACGACCCCGACCTGTCGGTCATGATGGAGACCGGCATGACCTTCACCATCGAACCGATGCTCACCTTGGGGACGTACGACTACGACATCTGGGACGACACGTGGACGGTGACCACGAAGGACAAACGGCGCACCGCCCAGTTCGAGCACACGATCCTCGTCACGGCCTCCGGGTCGCAGATCCTCACGCTCCCTACCTCCTGACTGAGTCGCCCCCGACCGATCCGAACCCCCGCCGAGCGCCGCCCCCGACCGAGCGGCGGCGCCAGTCGCACCCCCTCCGCACTCAATGCCGTTCGCCCGCCAAATGGAGGCTGTTGCGTCGGACGCGCGAGTGAGCGTGTGAACGGCCTCCCGAGCGACCCCAGGTCAGACCCCGGACGACAACCCACCCTCGAACCAGGCCGAGAACTCAGCCGACAACCCGACAACGCGAGAAGCCGAGAAGAAGCCCATGCCGCAGCCAGGACCCACGCCTACCGAGGGCCGATTGCCGTGCTTCCCGGCGACGCAACTGCAAGAGTGGGGCCATCGAACCGTGAGGAGCATCCATGGCCAAGAAGGTCCAGCAGAAGGTCGTCAGCGCCACATGGCCCAAGAACGTCACCACCTTGGGCATCGATATCGGGGGCTCCGGAGTCAAGGCGTCGGTCTTGGACCAGGACGGCCAGATGATCACCGAGCGGGTCCGGCAGGACACTCCCTACCCCTGTCCTCCCCCCACCCTGGTGGCGACCATCGAAGAGGTCGTATCGAACCTGCCCAAAGCCAATCGCGTCTCGGTTGGTTTCCCCGGACTCGTTCGCGGCGGCAAGGTCATCCATGTGCCGTCGCTGTCCCGGCTCGAGTACGGCGGTCCTCAGGACTCCGCCATGGCGGAGCGCTGGCGTGGGTTCGATCTGGCTGGGGCGCTGTCCGAGAAGTTCGGCCTGCCCACGAAGGTCGTCAATGATGCCGACATGCAGGGATGCGCCGTCGCGCAAGGCGAGGGCTTCGAGTTCGTCATGACCCTGGGCACCGGGGTCGGCACGGCCCTGTTCAGCGACGGCAAGCTGCTCGATCACCTCGAGTTGTCGCACGGCCCCTTCCAGAAGTCGACCTTCGATCTCGTCCTCGGAAACGCGGGGCGCAAGTCGATGGGCAAGAAGAAGTGGCGCAAGTTGGTCCTCGAGGCCATCCACTGGTTCGACGAGATGCTGTTCTTCGACACCATCTACGTCGGTGGAGGCAATGCGAAACACCTTGATGCCGCCACCCTCCCGGCCAAGGCGCAGGTCGTCCCTAACTCCGCCGGTATCACAGGTGGGGTACGAGTGTGGGATCTGGCCCCCTGACCAGTGGCGGAACCTGAGGTCGATGCGGCGGGAGGTCTGCCCGCAATCCGCTACGTCCTCGACAAGGCTCGCGGCACGGGCCGTCCCCTCGAGGTGCTGGCGCGTGTTCGATCGGGCAACACGTGCAAGACGTGCGCGTTGGGCATGGGCGGCGACCTCGGTGGCATGGTCAACGAAGTCGGTCACTTCCCGGAGGTCTGCAAGAAATCGGTCCAAGCCCAAGCGGGTGACATGGCCCCGCCGATCCCCGAGGAGTTCTTCGCCCGTACCGACATCTCCGATCTGGAGCGGCTGACGAGTCGGCGAGGCGGAGACGTCTCGGTCGTCTTGCCTTTCCGATTGCCATCGGACCGGGGGATCGGACGTTCCGTCGGATGTCGTGGTCGGTTGCGCTGCAAGCCGCAGGGGACCGCGCTGAAGAGCACCGACGCCCGATCGAAGCTTCTTCTACCTGAGCGGCCGTTCCAGCAACGAAGCGGCCTTCCTGACGCAGTTGGTGGCGCGAGCGTTCGGAACCAACAATGTCCACAACTGCTCGTACTACTGCCACAACGCCTCATCCGTGGCACTGGCCCAGGTGTACGGATCCGGGACCTCGTCGGTCGATCTCACCGACTTGAGCCGCACCGACTTGGCGGTTGTGATCGGCGCCAATCCGGCCAGCAACCACCCCCGACTGATCACCCAACTCATTCGTTTGCGCGAACGAGGCGGACGGGTGATCGTGATCAACCCGCTGTCTGAGCTGGGGTTGCGCCGGTTCCGGCTCCCATCGGATGCCCGCAGCCTCGTGGCCGGTTCAACCGTCAGTGATCTGTATGTGCAGCCGCGGGTCGGCGGCGATGTACATCTGCTGACAGCAGTGTTGAAACGGCTGATCGAGTTGGACGGGCTCGATCATGACTTCATCCAACGACACACCCGCAACTGGGACGCCGCGCTCGACCATGTCAGACGAACACCCTGGGAGGATCTCCTGACGGGCTGTGGACTGACACGCAGCGATATTGATCGCTGTGCGGATCTGATCGCCGGGGCCGAGTCCGGAATCCTGATGTGGGCGATGGGTCTGACTCATCATGCACACGGAACTGACAACATCCTCGCGTTGGCCAATCTGGCTCTGGCTCGCGGCTGGCTGGGACGACCGGGCGCGGGGCTGCTGCCCATCCGCGGCCACTCGAATGTCCAAGGCGTCGGTTCGATGGGCGTCTCTCCCCTTCTGAAGAAGGAGTTCAGCACCCGACTGGAACACTTGTACGGGATCGACCCTCGGAATGCCCCCCGGCCAGGACACCTACGCGTCCATGACGGCAGCGCACGCCGGCGACATCGACGCGTGTGTGTTGTTGGGCGGCAATCTCTGGGGGAGCAACCCGGACTCGGGCTGGGCCACGCAGGCGCTGCGCCAGATCCCGTTCAGTCTGTCCATCACCACCAAACTCAACCCCGGGCACTTCCGCGGACGAGGCCAGGCGGCAATCATCGTCCCGGCGCTCACGCGTGACGAAGAAGCGAGAACCCACCACCCAGGAGTCCATGTTCAACTACGTGCGGTTCTCATGCGGAGGCACACCGATGGTCGCCGGTGAGATGCGTTCTGAGGTTGACATCATCGCGGGGTTGGCCGAGCAGATTCTGCCTCCCGATCGTTTCGAGTGGTCTGCGCTTCGCTCGCACGAGGCACTGCGGCGGGCGATCTCTCAGGTCGTCCCGGGTTACCAGGACATCCATCGGCCGGGGCTGCGCCGATCGCAGCGTCGCGAGTTCTCCGTCGCTGGGCGGGTCCAGCACTCCCCCGAGTTCCCGACGCAGAGACGGGCGAGCGCACGTTCCACGCGGTCGCATTGCCCGACGTCACCGCAGACCCGGACCAGTTGATCCTCATGACCGTACGCTCCGAGGGGCAGTTCAACACCGTGGTGTACGACGACGAGGACCTCTACCGCGGTAACACCGCCCGCGATGTCGTGATGATCAGCGCGGCCGATGCACAGCGCTGGGGCGTGGTGGAGGGCGATCGCGTGCTGGTCAGCAGCTCTTGCGGCTCGATGTCCGCCAGCGTGGCGATCACTGGGATCAGCGTCGGTTCCGCGGCCATGTACTACCCCGAAGCCAACGTCCTGGTGCCCCAGGTCTTGGACCCGCAGTCTCACACCCCCGCCTTCAAGTCCGTGCCGGTGCGCTTGACCCGCGCCTGACAGGTCTGGTGCGGGTGGTTCCGCCCACTACAGTGGACGTGGACGAGTCGGTCGGACGGTCGCGGTGGTACGCCACCGAGGAAAGTCCGGACTCCACACGGCAGGGTGGTGGCCAACAGCCACCCGGGGTGACCCGCGGGACAGTGCCACAGAAAGCAGACCGCCGCTGCGAAGCGGTAAGGGTGAAACGGTGGTGTAAGAGACCACCAGCGGCCGGGGTGACCCGGTCGGCTCGGCAAACCCCACCCGGAGCAAGGTCAAGAGGGCGCTTCGGCGCCTGCGCGGACGTTCGAGAGTTGCCCGCTCGAGTCCGCGGGTGGACCGCACCAGGCCGGCGGCAACGCCGGTCGCAGATGGATGGCCGTCGGCGTGCAAGCGTCACAGAATCCGGCTTACAGACCGACTCGTCCCCAATCCCCTTCGTTCGAGCGTGAATCTGCGCTGTTGGTGGCTCGTCGTCCCCCGTCGTCCCCCACGGCCCGGGCGAGCTGCGCTACGGATTCTTCAGCCGATAGGCGTGAATCACAGGGAACTGTTCACCGTCACCTTGGAACCCATTGAGGACCTCCACGTAAAGGGTGTGGGAGACGCGGTCATACGCAGCGCCGGCGACACGACGAACTGCTCCGGTGGAAGCGTCCTGCCCCTCACCGGTGGCCGGATAATCAACGGCCGAGATCTCTGCGGGGTCAACCTGCCAGGGTTGCCGGTTTCCCAGCGCCACGTCTGCAAGGTCCTGCGGGTCGTAGATGTACCAGTAGGGACGGTGATCGTCCGCCTGAAGTCCGCCGAACTCGTACGCGATCCGTCCCGTATTCAGTTCCGCGAAGTACAGCACACCGTGCCGCGACGGTTCGTCGATCCACACCGCGCCCCCCTCGATCGAGTCGCCGGGGGCCCAGTAGCCGCGCGAGTCCGGCCCCCGCCCCCAGTCCAGGTTCGCGGCAATCGAGTAGTTCGTCGGCCGTAGGGCCCACTGGTCGGATTGGGCCACCGGTACGGGGTGAGCCAGCAACGGCACGGGGTCGACGAGTTCTGCCTCTCCTGGTTCGGTGGTCGCAAAGAGAGTGGGGCCCATGCTCCCCGGCCCGATGATCGAGAAGTACCCGCCGAACCCGATCCCGAGGGTGCGCCCGCCGATGTAGGTGTCGGCGAACCACTGAGGGATTCGAAGCACCCCACCTCGAACCCGCTGAGCGTGCGCGTTCTCGGGATCCGATGTCACCCAGGGACCAAGCGAGCGCGTCGAACTTGCGTCTGAGAAGACTGTGGCGCCGAGGAAGTGGTCGTTCGATGTGTCGGCGTTGTACACGTCACCGAAGCTCCAGTAGAGACGATGGCTCTGGTCATCGAAGAACAGACCGTGAGTCCAGGTGCTTCCGTCGAACGGCTCCGGAGCGTCTCCGAGATGTTTGCGCCCCCCGTAGAGGTCGCATGGTTCCGCTGCGACAGTTGCCGTGGGCCAGGTGCTGGGATCTGTGCCGACCCCCGGAAAGGCAACCTCGTAGACGAGGCTTCCGCTGTAGACGTGCACCGCCGAGAAGAAGCGCAGTTCAGATCCGACCCGCCGAATGGCTATTCCACTGCTGCTGTAGGCGGTGGTCCACCCGCATGCGTGCTCGGGAAGCCGGAAGGCACCGAGGTAGTCGAAGTCCGAATACGACAGCACTTCGCGGGCAGGCGGGACTGCCACCGGATTGTCCGGCGCTGGAACCACGGGTGGTTCGGGCGTTGGAGGGAGCAGCCTGGCCCTCGGGCTGGGCGGACCGAGGCGATTGCCGGTGGCGAGGCGGAATCGAACCCAAGCCCCTCTCCCTCCGCCTGGCGGTAGAAGGGCCAGCATTCTGTCCGGGACCCGCACCCGCACGCCGTTGTTGACAGGCCGCGTGCGAATCACTGCCGTTCCGAAGCGACTGACACCTCGGACTCGCACCTTGACTTCCGTGAGGCAGCCGGGGCCGAGTGCGCATCCGGACCAAGTCCCCCACGCGAAATCGACCGGGGTGAAGCGACACGATGGCTGGAGAGTTCCGCTTGGTGGCCATGGAGTCACCAACTCCCGGGGCGGCGGCCCGGGGTCGATCCGGCGAAGGGCTGCTCGTCCCTACCCCCGCACGGGCGACTGGATCGCCTTCGAGTGCACCTGTTGGTGTCACCACCAGCATCGACGCGACCAGCGTCCCAGCAGCGACCACCAGCATCTTCGACCCAAACGCAAGCCCTCCCGGCCGATCGCCCGGGGAGCGACGTGCACCCTGCGGTCGGCTCGAGGCTCGATCTGTGTCGGCCATCATCTCCACCGCCTTCTCGGCGACCAGGACCCCACGACCCATAGATCGGCGTTCGCTGCACACCATCGCTCATGCACCGTGGCGCTCATGCACCGTGCGCCTGACTTGTCGCAGTGCCCCTCGTGGTCAGCAACTGGCAGCCCCGGGACCCCTACTTCACTCTACGTAGTTGTGTGGTGACAGTCGACTCGGATTCACGCAGCGAAAATCGCAGAGGGCGCAGTCGTCTCCGACGCACCTGCCACTTCGTGGGCGACGCAGGTCGCGTCCCACCACGGCCGGATCGCCCGTGCCGGGAGGCGTCAGGGGCTACTCTGACCAACACGCACATTCTGCGTCTTGTCAAGGGGGTGTCTCGTCTCAACTCCTCAAGCGGTCCCCTCCTCCGCTGCGGAGGCTGCCTGCGCTTGGACTGAACTGTGGGCCGGTATCGGCTCCGACGTACTAGCAGTCGGAAGCGTGACCGGGACGATCGAGTGGATCTCGGAGTCGGTGACGAGGGTGCTGGGCTGGCCGGTGGCTGACATGCTCGCCCACCCGCTCCTCGAATTCGTACATCCTGACGACGTGGCTACCGTCAAAGAGGCTCAGTCGAGACTGACGCAGGCGGGCCACGCAACGGTTGAGATGCGCCTTCGAGCCCGGGAGAGCTGGGTACCGGTGGGTTAGCAGCAGCGCTCGCGTGAGAGCCGATGAACAGGGAACAGCCATCGGATGGATCGCGTCGTGGCGTGACGTCGGTGCCGAGTACAACGCACAGTGGGTGGCCGAGTCTCGCACCAGACTGCGGGTCGCCACTCTGCAGTCGATGCTGGATCCCCACGTTTTGTTGCAGGCAGTGAGAGACGACTCAGGCAAGGTGGTCGATTTCGCTTACGTCGAGGCCAACGAAGCCGCTTGCGCCTACAACCGGGTCGAGCGCCAGGAGTTGATCGGGTCCACGGTCATGGGGTTGTTGCCCGCCCATCAGGCAACGGGACTGTTGGACCAGTACATCCGCGTGGTGAACACCGGGGTTCCGTTGGTTTTGGACGATTTCGTGTATCCCCACGAAATCATGGCCGAGCCCCGTCACTTCGACATCCGCGGCGTGAAGGTGGGCGATGCGATCTCTCTCACATGGCGTGATGTCACCGATAGGGCAGAACAGGCCGCCAGGATCGCCGCGTCGGAGGCTCGCTATCGCCTACTCGCGGAGGCATCGGTGGACGTCGTCGTCACACTGGATTCGGATGGGGCATTGACCTACGTGTCGCCGGCAGTGCGGGACCTTCTCGGCTGGGATCCTGGAGAACTCATCGGTACGACGATGCTGACCAAGGTGCACCCCGACGACCTCGCCCTGGTCGCGGACGCGCAACAGCGGATGCACTCGTCGGAAACGGGGCAGGGTCAGGTCATCGCGCGAGTGCGCTGTGCGGATGGGTCCTACCGGTGCGTGGGCGGTGTGGCCCGAGAGCTGCGGGCCGAGGATGGAACGCCGACCGGTGTCGTCGCGACGTGGCGAGACGTCACCGCCGAGGTTGAGGCTCAACGAGCATTGGCGAAGTCGGAGAGGCACTACCGCCTTCTGGCGGAGAACGCTTCCGACCTGGTGGCGTTGGACGCCATGGATGCAGTCGTGGGCTGGGTTTCTCCCTCGATCGAGCGGCTCGGGTACCTTCCCCGTGACGTTCTCGGCCAACCGTTCACTAGTTTCGTCCACCCCGACGACTGGGTGATCCTGCGTCGCGCCGGGGAACAGACTGCACGTGGGGAGTCGGTCACGGTTGAACTGCGAATCCGACGCAATGACGGCAAATACCGCTGGTTCCGGGGCCGGACGAATCCCATCACTGATGACACCGGGGCCGTGACGGCCCGAGTGTCCGGCTGGCAGGACATCGACGACGAGCGAAACACCCGCCAGGCGCTGGCGAGCAGCGAAGAGCGATTCCGAACGGCCATGCAGTCCGCTCCCGCCGGTATGGCGCTCATGAGCCTGCAACGCTCGTTCACCGAGGTAAACCCGGCTCTGTGCCGCATCCTGGGCGCGGAGCCCGATTGGCTCCTTGGCCGTGGTGTCGTCGATGTCCTGACTGAGGCCGACGCCGAACTGGACCGCCGCATGCGAGACCACCTGCTCGCAGGCGCGGAAGGCTTCGCTGGCCCGGAGACCCTCGCAGGAGCTGAGAGCCTCACCGCACGGGACAACTTCGTGTCGTGGGAGCATCAGATGCTGCGCTCGGATGGCAGGCACATCTGGGTGGAGCAGTCGATCGGCGTGCTCCACGACTCGAGCGGAGAGGTCACGTCGTTCGTCTGCCAGTTCGTCGACGTCACGCAAGCTCGTCAGGCCCGTGAGCAACTTCAGTTCTTGGCCACTCACGACCCCCTCACCAATCTGGTCAATCGGCGTGAACTCATCACAGAGATCGATGAGCGCCTCACCCACGAACCTCGAGCGGGCGTGAACGTCGCCGTTCTGTTCATCGATGTCGACGGCTTGAAATCGATCAACGACACCTACGGCCATCTCGTCGGGGACGGGGTCATTGCCACCGTCGCCCAGCGACTGCGCCGCTCGGTGCGTCACGCTGACGTCGTGGCCCGCATGGGGGGAGACGAGTTCGTCATCGTCTTGACCGCAATCACGACCCTGGATGACGCGGGCCGGGTCGCCGCCAAGATCCATGCCCAGTTCAATGCGCCGATCCACACCGGTGACCACACGATCCCCATCACACTCAGCATCGGGCTGACGCTGATCGCTCCCGGCGATAACGCCGACACCGCTCTCACACGAGCAGACACCGCTCTCTATCAGGCCAAGAATGAGGGACGGAACCGCACCGTGGTCGACCGCCAGCCGGCCAGTGCAGCCGGGGAATCAGACCCGCGTTGAGCCACTACTCGGCGATGCGCGGCCAGCAGTGGTCGATGAGGCGCTGTTGACCGACCGGACCCGCCTCGAAGACCTATGCCGCGTTCGGTCTGGAGGGCTGGGCCGCCTCTTCGTCGGGGATGCGGTCCGTCAGCGTCGGACCTAACTTGGCAGCCACCAACCACAGCCAAAGCAGCATGCCCACGTGCAGTACGTCGTTCTCGGAGAAGTAGAAACCGGCACCGTCGTTCCACAACAGCTGGGTGATGCCGGCGGCGTAGTAGGCGAAGTACGCCACCTGCACGACGACGAGCAGCACGGCTGCCCACAGGATCCACTTCTCCGCCTCTCCGTGATGTAGGCGGAGTCGCCTGGCGGCCACCGCGATGACGATGATGATGCCCGGCAACGCGAAAAGCATGAGGACCTCGAACGACAGCAGGACCTTGCTCGGGATCATCACCCCAGCGATCGCGACCACGCAGTACACCAGTGCGTTCAGGATCGCGTAGCCGATCAGTGCCCGCCGGGCACCACCGAGGGTGCAGACGAACGCGACAGCGATGAGCATCGCGCTCACGCTCCACGCCTGCGTGACGCTATAGCCGACTTCGAAGCCGTTGGTGTAGCGGCAGAACTCCTGGCCCGCGCACTTCAGTTCGTAGCTGAAGGCTTGGTAACTGACGCCGGCCTGCGCTGCTCCAAGGCCACCGAGGACAAGCGCGACCCCCAGCCACAGCCGAGACCGTTGTGAGCGCCGACTGACGAGGAAGTACACCCCGACACCGACCCAGAGCGCCGCCAACGCGAATACCAGGAACGTGCCCAACGGCTCGTTGAGGATCGTGTCGCCCACCTGGACGCACGGCCGGTCCTCGCACCACTGCTGCGGTGTGATCGGTGGGTCGTAGCTCAGCTCATCCAGCCGACCACAACCGGCCAGAAGAGGGAGCCCCAGGAGCAGTCCGAGTCGATGCATCTTCACAGGTGCGATCCTGCCGCACGACTGATCGCGTTGTCGGAGCAAACGGGGACGCTTCGTGCTGCAGAAATGGCCGGCAGCCGAATGCCAACGGGCAAACCACTTCCTTGGACTGCGACGGGGGGAAACCGTCAGCCGAACAGGCGTGAGGTGTCCCCGGAACCCTGCCGCGCTACCTCGGGCGGGGTTTGCGACAGATCGATGACGGTGGTCGGCTCGCCTCCGCAGAACCCGGCGTCGACGATCACATCCACCTGAGAACCGATCCGCTCGGCCACATCCGCTCCGTCGGACAGCGGATCGGTGTCGCCGGGCAGGATCAAGGTGGCCGACATCAACGGCTCCTCCAATGCCGCGACCAGCGCCAGCGCCACCGCGTTATCCGGCAGCCTGACCCCTACGGTCTTCTTCTTCGGATGCATCAGGCGACGGGGCACCTCTCGCGTCGCCGGCAGGATGAAGGTGTACGGACCTGGGGTGCAGGATCGGATCAACCGATAGTCCGAGTTGCTGACTCGCACGAACTGCCCCAACTGCGCGAAATCGGCACACACGAGAGTGAAGTGATGCTTGTCGTCCAAGTCACGTAACCGTTTGATCCGCTCGATTCCGGCGGCGTTGCCGAGTTGGCACCCCAAGGCGTAACCGGAATCGGTGGGGTAGGCCACCAACGCTCCCTCGCGCAACGAGTCGGCGACCTGGGCGATCAGGCGCGGCTGGGGATTGTCCGGATGAATCTCGATCATGCGGTTCACGCCCGACAATCTATGAGTCGGACCGCTACGTGGCGAGGCCAAGAACCATTTGTGTAAGCCGGAGGCCAGCCGCTGCTACTTCCACCGCGGTTCTGACCCGGATCAGACCCCGTTCTCGGAGTGTGACGTGTCCCACCTCCGATTATCGGCGTCCAGGTGAGCGTGAATGAGAGGAAATTGCGGCACAAATGAGTGGAAACTTGCAGAGGGCTTACATGACCTTGTTACGGTCCTGCGGATGACTCACCGCACCCACGCCTTCGCCATTGCCGTCGCCACCACCATAGCCGTCCTGCTGGGCGGTTTCTTGGTTCCCGGAGCTGCCGATGCCGCTCCGTCGAAGCGTAAGCCGCGCAACACCGCCCCGGTCGTGTGCACCGACACCGCGGTGACCCCGTACGCCACGCCGCGCGCCCGTTACGCATTCACGCAACTCACGGCGGCTGGGTACTCCCCCGCGGCGGCTGCCGGGGTCGTGGGCTACCTCGACTATCGATCCGCGCTCGCGCCGATGGCCCTCGCCACCGACGGCACGGGCTACGGGATCGCGCAGTGGCCGCTTGGAGCGGTGGCGCACCCTGGTGTCGATCGCTGAGGACGAAGCCGGTAACCGCTGGAGTCCCAAGCGACAGATCGAGTTCCTCATCACCGAGATGGCGACGAATCCGGTCTCTTTCGACAGTGAGGGCTTCAAGACACTCACCGATGCGGGTGACGCAGCCAAGGTGTTCGAGCGCACGTTCAACCCCACCCCGAACACCAATCCTGTGGCCCTGAGCAGCAAGGCACAGGAGTGGTTCACCATTCTCAGCGCCCTTCCCAGCACCGACATCGAACCGGGTTTGACGAACGGCATCCAGGTGCCATGCGTGCCCACCGGCGTCAGCGTCGATCAATGCCCGATGGTGCCGCGCTCGTTCAAGCGCAACTTCGCGAACTACACCGGATACTCCTGGGATCGGCTGAACATCAACACCCAGCGCATGTCCCGCTGCGTGTACGTCAACTTCCCCTACATCACCGCACACGGGACCTACGGCGGACACAGTGCCGGTGTGGAAACAGGCTCTCGACTTCTTCGTGCCCAGCAGCTGCAGCAATGCCGGCGGCTCCCACACGAACGACCCCAACGATGTCCTTGTCGGTGACCGGCTCACCCGCTACTTGATCGACAACGCCTCGCGAATCGGCGTCGACTACGTGATCTGGCAGGACAGCATCCGCAACCCCCGCGAGCACGCCGGCGAATCCGTGTGGCAGCCCCTGAAGTATTGGCGGCAGGACAACTACAACAACGGGGACTGCGTCAACACCCACTTCGATCATGTGCACGCCAGCGTGTATGCGGGAGTCGGCAACTTCGGCAAGCGCACTCGTGGCTACGACACCGGCAAGAACTGGGGCTACGCCCACAGTGACCTGACCCCGGGTCTGAACCCCGACGGCAAGCCGTGGTGACCTGTCTGAATCGCTGAGCGATCTCTCGGGGAGTGAACTCCCAGTTGGGCGCGCGACGAGCGACCGACCTGGTTGGCCCTCACCGGGCCCCGGTCGGTCGCTTGGCGCGTCCACCGCGCCTGAGCGTTCCGAGCGCCCCTAGGATGCGGGGAACGAAGGAGACCCCATGATCCACCCCCGTTTGGCACTCGGATTGGCCGGTAGCGTCATCGCACTCGCAGGCTTGACCGCATGCTCCTCCACGAGCAGCACGACAACCGCCAGTTCCGCGCCCGCCACCAGCGCCGCAGCGCCTACGGCAGCGCCCACCATCGCGGAGCCCACCACCGCATCGGGGTACTCCGCGGAGACCGAGAAGAACTTCGTCGACGCCTGCACCACGCAGGCTGCTGCCGGGGGCATGACGCAAGCCGCCGCGAAGTCCCTGTGCGGCTGCTGGTACCGAGGCATCGAGCAGACCGTGCCCTTCGAGGACTTCCTGGCCGCCGACCAAGACGCCGCGACCGGTGCGCCAGTCCCCGATGACATGATCAAGATCGGCGAGCAGTGTGAGTCGAACCCGTCGGTGTTCTGACCGGCAGACCATGGGGGGCGCCCTCACACGAAGTCCGAACTTCGGTGAACTGACGGGAACCACCCGATCAGCGGTGCGGTGGGCGCGTTGCGCAACCGAGGATCACCGGTGATGGCCCATGGCGCCGTCGCTGGATTCGAACAGTGATCACGGCGGCGCGGGTCATCACCAGTCGGGGGCTGAGCCCGGACGACAAACGTCAGGAGCCAGGGCCGGCGAACATGACGGCGCGTTGCTCGGGCTCGGCTGTCACCAAGGTGACGTCCGCCTTCGTCCCCACGACAAGATCGCCCCGTGCTTTGGCCCGCACACCTGGGTCGGCAATGACGATCGAGAATATGTTCCGCTTGTCGCGATCCACCACCGCTGCGGGAAACACCTCTCCGACCCGATCGGCCAGGAGCACTGCTTCGACGAGGTTGATGGACTCTCGCTCCAGCGCCCGAGCCGTACGGGTCGCGGACGCCATGAGATCAGGCAGTTCAGCCAGGGCCTCGGTGACCCAGCCCGCGGGTTCCTGGCCCGCGGACACGCTCAGCGCGACTTCGGTCCCGAACCTGTCCACGAGCCGCCGCAGCGGTGCTGTGACATGGGCGTAAGGGGCCGCCACTGCGGCGTGTGTCGACAACTCCGGTTCGGAGCCCATGAACGCGGTGTAACCTGCCCCGCGCAGCAGCGTTGTCGCCAGCGACAGGAAGGCCAGGTGACTCGGTTCCCGGGGATCTGCTCCCCGGATCAGCTCCGCGTAGGATCCCTCGGTCGGCCAGCGGAGGCCAAGCGCTGCGGCAGTCCGGCGGACCCTCGCAAGGTCCTGCGGGTGAGGCGGCGGCATCGTCCGGAGAATGCCCACACCGCCGGACAGCATCAGATCGGCCGCAGCCATCCCCGTCATCAGGGAGATCTGGGCGTTCCAGCCCTCCACCGGCAGTGGCGCGCGGAACGATAGGTGCCAGGATTCCCCATCGAAGGTCACCTCCTGCTCGGGTACCGGCAGATCGACTCCCCCGCGGGCGCGCTCCAACTCCTGGCGCAACCAGCCCACAGTCACGCAACCCTGTGAGGATCTCGTCCGCGGTTCCGTCATCCAATCGGGTCTGGACTTCGCCGTAGGACAACTGCGCTCGGGACCGGACCACAGCTCGTGTGACCGAGACATCGATGGGGGCAGCGTCGGCGTCGAGGCGGAAGTCCCACAGCGCCGCCGGGCGGTCTTGGCCCGGGAGCAGACTGGCTGCCCCCTCCGCCAACGTCACCGGGTGGAGCGGCACTCGACCGTCGGGTGCGTACAACGTGAGTCCACGCCGCCGCGCCTCAGCGTCGATCACTCCACCAGCGCTGACGAAATGGGCGACGTCCGCGATGGCGTATCGAACCCGCCAGCCGGTCCCACTGCGCTCGACGTGGACAGCCTGATCCAAGTCGACCGAGCCTTCCGGGTCGATAGTGACCAGCGGGACATCGGTCGCGTCACGGGCCTCTTGCCCCGATTGAACGTGCCGGTGTGACGCCGCTAATGCCGCTGCCGCGACATCGGCCGGGAAGTCCGAGGGAATCTGGAGCTCTGTACGAACCTCCCGCAGCCCGGCCCGCACGCGGCCATCCTGTCGATCCGCGAGACGAACCTGTCGCGTGGTCATTACCCCACCTTGGCAGAGCAGCCGCGACCGTGCCCGATCACGGCAACAGGATGCAGCCGCATTCCTCGCAGTATCGGATCTCGTCCTCCGGGGCGGAACGCAGGGCGTCGAGATCGCCGGGCGGAAGCTCCAGGCGACAACCTCCGCACTGGGTCCCGACGAGTTGTGCCGCCGCCACAGGCGTATCGCGGCGGATGCGCTCGTAACGTTCCACGAGTGCCGGGTCCAGGCGCGCGGTCAGAGCCGACCGCTGCTCGGTGAGCCGACCCGTCTTGCTCCGGCTGTCGTCGGCCACCGCCTCGTAGTCGACACGGGCGTCGGACACCAATCCTGCGATTTCGCCGGCGCGCTCCTGCAGCCGGACCAGCCGGGCAGCGATCCGCTCCTGCTCGGCGAGCATCTCCAACTCGGCATCCTCGAGTTCCGTCAACCGGCGCTCCAGGGAACCCAACTCGTGCTCAAGTTCGCGCTGGACCTTGGCCGAAGCACCCGAGTTCGCCATCTCGAGGTCACGGGCCAGTCGTGCCCGGACTCGCTCGATCTCGGTTTCGGCACGATCGATGGCCCTTTTGAGGTCCGACTCGGCGATCTCTGCCTCGACTGCCGCTCGTTGCACGTCGTCTCGTTGCGCCTCGAGCTCTTTCACCTGGTTGGCCTGCTGTCGCTGGGCAGTGGCGCGCCGCAGCCGATTCAGTTCGGTGTCGATGGCCTGGAGGTCCAACAGCAGTGCCCGCTGTTCCGGGACGTGCCTTCATGATGATCTCCCGACAGTGGCGACGTGTCCGGCCCACGGATCTGTGTTGCGCGGATTGGCAGCGGCCGACACTGCCAGCCCTTCGGCAGCGGCATCGGCGACCAGTTGGTCCGCCCACGCCGACAGCCACAAGGCCTCGCCAGAGGCATGCGGGATGTCGACAACAGCCACATCGTTGTCCGCGATGAAGTCGCTGACGGGGTGGTGGCGCAGGTCGCTGGTGACGAACGCATCAACCCCTGCGGTGGCCACGTCCTCGAACAGTGAGTCCCCCGCGCCGCCGCACACCGCGACCCGGTGCACCTGACGACGCGGATCACCGGCGAACTTCACTCCGGAGTGATTGGGCGGCAGAGTCGGCCGCCAACTGCTGCACAAATGTCAGCAAGTCGGTCGCCGGGACGTCTCCGACACGACCGAGTCCGGTCGGACTGGGCAGAGCCACACTGTCGACCACCGAGAAGGCCGGCTCCTCGTAGGGGTGCGCCGCCCGCAAAGCGGTGATCGCGTCGTCGAGGCGCGACCGGGGCACGACCATCTCGAGGCGATCCTCGGCGACGTGCTCAAGCTGTCCCACGCTGCCCATCCGCGGATCGGCGCCGGGCATCGGCTGAAACTGGCCGGTCCCGGCAACCCAGAACGCGCAATGGTCGTAGTGACCGATCCGACCCGCACCCGCATCGGACAGCGCCAGAGCCACTCGATCGGGTGTATGTCGCCGGAACGTGCACCACGACACGCACCGGCCCGGGTTCGAGACGAGCCCGCAGGGGGACACGTTCAGAAGCCATCCCCACAGCGTCGGCCAGTGCGTCGTTGACACCACCGGGCGCCTGGTCGGCGTTGGTGTGCATCGTGATGAGGGCGCAGTCCGCCTTGACCAAGGCGGCCAGAGCCCGGCCCCGGCTACTTGTTTCTGCGATCGAATGCACCCCGCGGAGCAGGAGGGGATGATGGGTCACCAGCAGATCGGTACCCGCAGGCCACAGCATCCGCAATGACGTCAGGGCGCGGATCCACCGCGAACATCGCTGTTGCCACTCTGGCCGTCGGCTCCCCGACGACGAGTCCGACACGATCCCAGTCCTCCGCCGTCGCCGGGTCGGCGCGCCGGTCGAGCAGAGCGAGGACCTGTGACAAGGTGGGGATCTCGGACACACTCGCAGACTAACCAAGTCCTCCGTCGGACCCCCAGCGCAGGATTCACCCATGATCGAACGCATCGCCAAACTGCTCAACAAGGCCGAGCGCTCCGCCACCCCGGAAGAAGCCCAGCTGTACTTCGACAAGGCCCAGGCCTTGGCCACCGCTCACTCCATTTCGCTGGCACGGGCCCGCCTGCAGCACCCCGGTGACGTCCGGGCCCCCCAACCCGTCAACCGCACCATCCGAATCGGTGAGCCGCGGCGCCACGCCAATCGGCACCTCATCGCGTTGATGGCCGCCGTCGCCTCCGTCAACGGCCTGCGCGTCGACATCGCGCACAACTCCACTTATGTGATCGCCTACGGTTTCCCGGATGACATCGACGCCGCCGAACAACTGTGGAGTCACATCGCCACGCAGATGATTCGTTTCGGCGAGCAGTACCTGGCGACCGACACCTGGCGCAGCGACGAACGGATCGTGGTGCGTGCCGGGTGGGGTCACGTTCGACCGATGACGAAGCAGACGGCCCGGGCCACCTACTACGCGTCATTCATCGACACGATTCGCCTGCGGCTGGCCGAGGCCCACGACCGCGCGGTGCAACGCGCCGACGAGCAGGCGGTCTCCGACCGGTCCTTAGCCTCGGAGTCCTCGGGATCCGAGTCCGTCGGATCCGAGGCGGGAGCCGCACTCGCGCTCCGGGCCAAGGACGAAGCCGTCGGTTCCTTCTACCGGCAGTCGTCCACAGCTCGCGGCACCTGGACGGGGGGCTCCAGCGTGATCGGTCGCTCCCGCTCGGCATCGGCCGCGGGTTCCCGCGATGCGCACGCGGTCCGTCTCGGGTCGGCCACGCAGGTGGGTGGTCGACGGGCGGCCCTGCCGCAATGAACGCGCCCCGGGACACCTCCCGTGCCGGTGTCTACTCCGCGGAGGACCAAGTCATCGCAGTGCTCGACCGCGGTGGTGTGGTCGATTTCCATGGATCCACCTTCGATGTGCCACGGCAGCGCCGCTTCGGCGATCTCACGGCGGCGAGTGCCTACCTGAACGCGGTACGCCGATGTTCCTGGGGATACTCGGACACTCCAGCACCGAACCTGCGCCACCGTCGGGGTCCGGGACGCGCTCACTGGATGGCGCCGGACACCATCGCCCTGCCACAAGATGCCGCTTGGGCCATGACCGAACTTGTCCTGCTGCACGAGTACGCCCACCACGTGAACTGGCATCACAACGGCAGTAGCGGCCACGATCAGGGGTATCGCGACATCATGCTCAACCTTGTGGCCGAGGCGCTCGCGCCCCAGGTCGCGACACTGCTACTGGCGGCCTACCACTCCGCCGGGGCCTGGGGTGACAACCCGGCCACCCCGACATCGCCGCCCACGCTCACGTGAATCGAGGGATCCTGACATGCCTGGAGAACGTCGAACTCCCATGACGAACCTTCGGATCGCAGCGGCCAGCGTGGCCGTCCTGGCTGTGCTCACCGGCTGCTCGACCGCCACATCGGGAAGCTCGGCACCAGCGGAGAACTCCGCACCCCTGGTGGCTCCCACCACGGCCGACCGGTCAACGGACCAGGCGGGCAACAATCCTGCGGCCAACAGTCAGCAGGTGGACCGTGAAGTCATCCGTACTGCTCGGTTCACCGTGGTCGTCGAAGACACCGAGGCCTCAGCTGCGACACTTACCCGCATCACGGACGACGCCGAGGGTTACGTGCAAAGCGTCGACACCGGCAACGGTGATGGCGGGTGCACGCCCGAGCGGCCGTGCACGTTGCTTCCCGACGACCGGCAGAGCCCACTCGGTGTGACGACCATCGTCCTGCGAGTCCCCGCATCCGCCTACGACGGCACTGTTGCCCAGATCGGAGAACTCGGCGAGGTGGTCGCCGTCGATGTCACCGCCGACGATGTCACCGGACAGGTCACCGACCTCGACGCCCGCATCGATGCCCAACGCGCGAGTGTCGCCCGGGTGCAACAACTGATGAAGCAGGCCAACAACCTCTCTGAAGTCGTGCAGATCGAGAAGGAGCTCTCCGATCGTCAGGCCGAGCTGGAGTCACTGCTCGCGCAACGTGCGCAACTCGCTGATGCCGTTGCCCTGGCCACGATCACCGTTGCTCTGGTCCCCACCGATCTGCAAAGCGAGGTCACACCACAGGACCCACATTGGTGGGACGCCCCAGCAGCGGCGTTCACCCAGTCGTGGCAGGTACTGCTCGTGACGGCCGCTGCACTGTCACCACTACTCATCGCGGCAGTCATCATCGGAGGACTTGTGATGTGGTTCGTGCGACGTCGGCGCCGCACCCATGCCAAGTGGCCGGCACCCGAACAGCCACCGGTATCCCCCGGTGACGAGCCCTGAGCCCTGAGCCGTATCGCGAGCCCGGTCCAGCCAGCCTCATGCCGGAGCTCACAGTTGCGAGCCGAGGTCAGGATCGCGCGGCAAGCACCTCGTCGAGCGTCACGAAACCGTACCCGGCCGCCTTCAGTTTCGAGAGCGTTCGGGGCAGGGCCTTCGCGTCGAGGGTGCTGCCATCGTCGGGATTCGAACCCAGATGCATCATCATGATCGCGCCCGGCCGCGCCCCGGCCATGACCTTGCGGGTGACTGACCGAACTGACTGACCACCGCTGGTACCCATCCACCCCAGGGTGTCGACAGTCCAACCCATCACGGCGTATCCCAGATCATTTGCTGTCCGTACCGCCGCTTGGTCGTAGCTGCCGAAAGGGAACCGGAACCACGGAGCCGGAGTACGTCCCGTGATCGCCGTGATCTGCCGTCCCGCGGTACGGATCTGCCGCACCCGTTGCCGCGTGCTGAGGTCCTGGAAGTCAGGGTGGTTGACGCTGTGGTTGGCGACCCGGTGTCCGGCGGCCACGATGCGACGCATCTCGGCACGGTGACCACGCGCGAAATCGCCGGTGACGAAGAATGTGGCGGCCACATCGTGTCGACTCAAGGACCGCAGGATCGGGCGCACGCCGGCAGCATTTGCACCGCCGTCGAACGTCATGGCGACGACTTTGCGGTGCGTCGGCAGTCGGGTAAGACTCCGCCCCGTCCACCGTTCCGGGAGGCGACCGACTGTCATCGAGTCCGACAGGACCTTGGCCGCCTGGAGTCCTGCTGAGACACCCACGGTGTTCACTGCCCCCTGAGCATGGGGCGTACCGGCGATCACCGCCACCGTGACAGCGGGAGCGATCACCAGGGCAGCGGGATTGAATCTGAGCACATCACCATCATGGCCCGACCGCCCTCGGCAGTCAGCCACATCGGTTCACTCCGGTCGTCACCCATCCCGTCGGACCACGCGGTGCGGCCACAACCGATCGGATACCTGACCGCCGAGCCAGACACAGTCGTCCGATGGAGGCATCGACGCGGCCATCAATGCCGGACACGTCCGCATCCCACTGCACACTCCCGCGTGCCGATGGGTCGACAATGTAACTGGACCGCAGAGAGGACGACTAATGGCCGATCGCTGCGTCGGGTTCGTGTTCTCGGGTGGTGGCGCCAAGGGATCGTTCTCCGCCGGAGCAGTCGACTACTTGATTCGCGAGCGGAGCGTACTGCCGAGCATCATCACCGGCACTTCGGCCGGGTCGATCTGCGCGGCAGTTCTCGCCCAGGCGCGTTCGGCTGCGGAGTTCTCCGGGCTGGCGGGAGTGCTGCGTGACGACATCATGCGCATGAGCCTCCCCGATGCGACTTTCGCGAAGCAGCCCTGGCTCACCGCCCTTGATGGCACCGCGGCCGGCGATGACATCACCAAAGTGATCCGGGGCAAGACCCGACCGGTCATCCCACCTGATCCCACGATGTCCGATGACGTGCTGGCGACCGGAGGCCCACCAACCCTGACCTTTCGCCAGGTGTGGGACGACCTGCGCTCATTGGTGACCAACCTGCCCGCCGAGCACCGCGCATTGAAGAGCCTCGGTTCGGACAATCGCTCGCTGATGCTGCTCGATCCGCTCGAGAAGGCGCTTCGCGGCCAATCACCGGGAGTGGGTCCGTCACCTATCGACGAAAAGGCGATCGCCAGACCTGATCTGCAGCTGCGCCTCACGATCACAGCTCTCAACGACGGGTGTCCACGATTCGTCACGGAATCCGGCGCCGTGGTGGACAGCGACGCCGTGACACCGGCGGAAGGATCCCCGGTCCCAGGCGTGATCGAGGGTCTGCTGGCATCGTCGAGCGTCCCGGCTGTGTTTCCCGCCCGACCCATCGGATCCGATGTGTACGTCGATGGCGGCGTCGTGATGAACATCCCGCTCGAACCCGCCCTGAGCCTCGGTGCTCAAGACGTGTTCCTGATCCTGGCCGATCCCCTGGACTGTCCGCCACCGACGTGCGACTACAGTTCGGCGAACCTCTTCGAGGTCCTCACCAGAGCTGAAAGCACCGTGTCGTTCTACACCCAACAACACAGCGACGTTGCGCGGTCGCTGTCTTCCGATGTGACCATGACGACGATCGACCCGACAGTGGTCGCGGTGAGCACGTTCGAGACCGAAGGGGACCTGCTGCAGATCAACATGGATTACGGCTGGCTCCGGGCCGCCGGCGAGACGTCCGAACTCGCTGAGGCGGATCGCACGACAGCCCACGGCCTCGCGGACCGCCTCACCATCGGCCGGCTGCGATCCTGGTACTTGGACAATGGATTCGGGGGGTCAGGCGCCGCGCACGACAAGTCAGCAGTCAGCGCCCGCTCATTGGTGTCGGATTCACTGTCGCAGTGGACGGCACTCGGCTTGCCGGTGCCCGCCACGGCATCGAGTTGGGCCACAAAACCGACGCCGACACCGAAGCCGGCACGCTGACCGTTGGAGCAGGACATGGGCTACTGGGTCTCGATCCACGGTCGTCGTTTCGGACCCCACTCCGGGGGTCAGATCAGGACCATGCTCCACTCCGGCCAGATCCCGGGCGCGGCCGAAGTCTGGATTCCGGCCGAGAGCAGGTGGATTCCGGCGCCCGAGCTCGCTCCAACGATTGCGCAGGTGAATACCGGGGCAGCCACGCTGTCCAGCGGCATTCCAGCAGCCGCAGGATCATCGGTCGACCACGTCCCCATCGGAATTCCTGGGTCCGACATGGCATCACACGCTCCCGGGCGACCATTCACTGCGCGATTCAACCCGCTTGCCGTCACCTGCTTGGTACTGGCTCTGGTCAGTCTGCCCCTGCTGGCTGTCGTCGTCGGTTTCGCGATCGCCGTGCTCGCCGTCGTTGTGGGCCACCGAGCACTGAACACGATCGAGCGCTCCCGCGCGAACCCAGTGCCGCAACGGGGCACGACATTGGCAGTGATCGGCTTGATCGTCGGTTACCTCAGCATCTGTGTGGGCGCCGTCGTGATGGTGCCCGCCATGCTTGCGCTGCCGATCCTGAACGCGGGCTGACCCGGATGACGCGTGGAGGCAGGGGTTGCTCAGCTCCGCCGTGTCACCGTCGGCGGTCGTCGTCACTGCGGGAGCTGCATGACTGCGTTTCCGACCCGCGTCCCGTCTCCCCGATAGGCGAAGAGCGACAGGCGCCCACCTGGCCGCGAATCGGGAACCGCGATCACAACCGGTCGGGAGGACGCAGCAGGCACGGTGACGATTCCGGTACGAGCCTCGGATCCGATGGCGGCCTTGGCCCGTGAACCCCCCGGGGAGACGTATCCGCGTGCTCCCACCTCCACGGCGCGCCCCGACTCGTTGATCACTGCGGCTGTGATTCTCAGGTCGTCGTCGGTGTTGCGGTACTGGTAGCGAACTCGGACCACGATCGGTCCCAGTTGACCATTCACCGGTGGGCCCCCGACGATCCGAGCGGCCAGCGGGCCACCCGGATCCGAAGTCCAGGCCTCCAGCCGGTCCCGTCGGTCGAATGCGAAGTCGCGGAAGTAGTACTCGGTTCCGTCGGAGTAGCGGATGGTGGCCATGTCAGTGGAGGCGACGACTGAAGGGCTGTCTGTATCGACACGTCCAGCCGCCAAGGTCTCACCCCAGTAGCCCGCGAAGTCGCGCGCTGGTGAACCGGGTGCCGACTGTCGTCGCATCGCCCGCACATCGTTGTCCGCCCAGGCATCGAGGTAACCCACGGCCTTCGTGGGCTGTGCGGATTCGGTGGCGCTCAGCGTCGTCGCAGGCAGCACGTTCTGCGATTCGGCGCAGGCCGACAGTCCGAGCGCCAGTGTGGCGACGACGAGTCCCCTGATCATCGGTCCCTCCACTCGGCGAACCTTAGCCCTCACTCCTTTGAGCACGGGTGACCTGCACCAGCACGCCTGATCACTCCCCAGCCCAATGGTTCAGCGCAGGGCACGGCAGGTCGAATTGCCCTTCACCTTGTTGCCGCGACCCTTGTCGATCACGTTGGCGCGCTCGTTCTGCAGACAGTCACCGCGACGATCCCGCCCGATGTAGTTGTGCACGACCTTGTTGTCCTTTGTCTTCGACTTCAAGGTGACGCCGGGGCCGTCATTGCCGCTGATGAGCTTGGACACCTGACCCTTACCGCTGTAGCCGAGGACGTTGTTGCGCGCCTTTCCGGAGACGAGAACACCACCGAGTTCGTTGCCGACGAGGGGCCAAGAGGAGCCCTTGTGGATGCCTTGGATGTTGGATCCGATGAACGTGTCGAACACCTTGTTGTGGTGAGCTTCGCCCTTGATCACCAGACCGTAGCGGTCGTTGCCCGACAGTGTGTTCTGGCGGATGACCGACCTCAGGTCGCCACCGATGGTGTTGTGATGGGCCTTGTCGGTGACGAGAATCCCGTTGGCCCCGTTGGACAGGACTCCGTCACCTCGGGTGTTCAGTCCGACGATGTTGGGGTCCACCGTGACGTCGGTGGCCCGACCGCCGATCTCGATTCCGTTGCCGTCATTGCCGGAGAACACATTCGTACGCAGCAGGATGTCGCCTCCGGTCGCTGTGACCAGGATCCCGTTCTCGCCGTTCGGAGCGGCACCCTTGAAGGCCAGCAGACCCCCGAAAGTGTTGAAGGTGGTGAAGCCTCCGGCCTTGCCCTTGACCACGATGCCGTTCTCCGTGTTCCCGGCGATGACATTGCCCAACGGGATCACTCCGCCGACCTGCGTGTCTGTCGAGTCACCATCGACGACCAAGCCGTTGCCGCCGTTGCCCAGCAGTGTCGTGTTGTCGGCTGCCACACCGAAGAAGTTCGCCTGGACGACCGTTCCGTCCGAGTTCGAGATCCGCAGCCCGTTCTTCCCGTTGTCACTCAGGATGTTGTAGTAGACGAAGGGGTCGTCCTGGAACCGGCATCCTTGCAGCTTGTTGTCGTCGGAGTCCTCGATCAGCACGCCATTGCCGCGATTGCCCAGACCATCGTCTCCGCCGGCTGTCGTACCGATGAAGTTCCCGTTCAGCACGTTCCGGCTGGAACTGTCGCTGATCGTGACGCCCTGCCGCTCGTTACCCGACACCAGATTGCCCAGCGGCGGCACGACGAACACCGGTGTGGTGGATCCCTCTGAACCGGTGGGGTTGTTCGACTGGCCGGTAGCCGAGTCGGTGAACGCGCGCCCGCCGATGGTGTTGCGGGTGGACTTGTCGGCGAGGGTTATGCCGTCGATGCCGTTGGGAACCGCCGTCGCCCCCGCCGGGTCGGTGCCGATGTAGTTCGCCTGGACCGTGTTCTGCGACGACCGGACCATCCGGATGCCGCTACCTTCATTTCCGGAGATGACGTTGCTGACGGCGCCCGAGACTTCGGCGGTGTTGCCACCGATCATGTTGGCACCCGAGCCTCTGGCCAGCTCGACACCATCGCCGCCGTTGCCCGCTGCCACTCCAGCGGGTGTCAGACCGATGTAGTTGCTCGCCAACACAACGCCCGAGCCGAGAATCTGCACTCCGTCGCCAGATGCCCCGGTGACGGACAGGGCGGACATGCTCCCGGTCGCGGCAGTCCCGAAAACCAGTCCTCCGTGGCCGTTGGCGTCGATCTGTACCAACGGTGGCCCACCGGAGACGTACGTCGGCGCTGTCGTGCCATCGATGACCACATCACTGGTGATGTCGGGCAGGGCGGAGGTCAAGGCGATACGTCCAGTGACGCCGAACTGAATGGTGAACGGGCCACCGGCCGTGTTCGCCTGCATGATCGCATCGCGCAGTGAACCGGGGCCGCTGTCTGCGACGGTCGTGACCATGGCGGACCCCGTCGCGGCATTGGCGGTCACATATGGCACTGTTGCCAGCCCACTGGCGAGAACCGCGAAAGATCCGATGAGGGCGGTCGTTGAGGTACGGCGCACGATGTCTCCGATCCTGGGTGATCTTCAGGCTGTCACACTAGCCGTGCATTCCCCGGCTGAGCGGGCGCACGATGGATTAGCCACCAATGGCCGACGAGATCAGGGAGCGATGATGACAACGAGCCAAGTGGATGAATCGGTGGCACGGACTGGGGTGTGGTCCGAACTTCCCATTCCGGCGGAAGCGACCACGTCAAGGGTCGTGGTGAACAACAAACTTCTGCGCGTGGTGCAGTTCGCCATGGACACGGGCCAGGAGCTCACCGACCACGCATCCCCACGAGCCGTCACCGTGCAGATGATGCAGGGCGACTTGAGTTTCACGGTGGGAACGGATCAGTACCTACTGACTGCCGGCGACGTCGTCTACTTGGCTCCCGGCGAGCGGCACGCGCTGGTCGCGCAGACACCCTGTCGGTTCACCTTGGTCCTCGTCGATCAGGACCGCGACTGACCGCGATTCACACGCCACCGCCCGGAAAGCCTCACCGCCCGGAAAGCCCGGCTATTGATCGAGGCCCGCCGCTTTGATGGCCTTGATGATGTCCTCACCGGTCGGATCGCCGACCTCCACGAATGCAGCCGGCGTCCCGATGGGGGCATCCACGGTGACCATCCGATCGCCCCGGAACACCTCGCCGGTCAGGATGTGTCGCCACTCGCCAGGAGGGAACGTGACATCCACGGTCGTGGCGTCCTCTTCGTACACCGGTGCCACAAACAGGTGATCACCCAAGAAGAACTGCAGGTCCTGACGCGCTGCCTTGCTCCCCGGATACACGAGCCACGTGTGACGCCGCGCGGGGATGCCACGCTCGATGGCTTCATCGATGACGCCGGCGCGGTACTTGTGCAAGGCGGCATAAATCTGCGACGAACGAGCGAACTGCTGCCGGGTGGTCGCAGTGCTGTAGATCTGCTGGTTGCGCCGCGGACGGTTGGTTTCGTGCGAACGCATCACGACACCGAATGCCTCGAGTTCACCCCAGCGCGCATTGAGGTTCGGCGGGCGGATGAAGTCGGTGACTCCGGTGTTGACGCTCGTATAGCCACCGATGTCGCTGTGCCACAAGGGAGCACCGGACACGCCCCCGGCCAACATTCCCTTGATCACGCTCTTCAGGCCATCCTCGACCGCGTAGTTGACCATCTGGTCTCCGGCCCACATCAGTGGGGCGTACTTGGGGCTGCCGGTGTAGCCGGAGCGGAAGAACGCCACGCAATCGGGAACACCACCGCGCTTGCAGCCCTCGCGCACTGTCTTGGCCCACAACTGCGGATACCGATTGTGCTGCTGCATTCCGGTTCCCTCATGCAGGACGCTGTCGAAAGGCAGGTACTCACCGAAGTCGGCCATGAAACCGGACGCTCCGACCCCGAGGAGGTTGTCAGCGATGATGTCTGCGTACCAGTCACGAGCGGCGGGATTGGTGAGATCGACCATCGCCGTCGGGAAGCCCACGGTTTGCACGATGTAGGTCTGCCCCAGTTGGTTCTTGACCAGGTATCCCTTGCGTTCCCCGATCTTCAGGTAGTTCTTGATCGGGTGGCCGTTGACCTCGCCGGCGTCGATGACGGACGGGTTGATGTAGGTCATCACCTTGATGCCCTGCTTGTCGAAATCCTTGACCATCTTGTTCCAGCCGGGGTAGGTGGATCGGTCGAGCTGCCAGGTCCACCACAGTTGCTCACCGAAGTCGGTGACCCGCTTGCCCACCCAGTCCTGAAGCCACACGCCGGAGATCTTGGTCTTCGCCGCCTGCATGTCTGCGACGATCTGACGAACCGCATCGGTGCCGCCCTGCAATCCCAGGACTGCACCTCGCTGAATCCATCCGGCCAACTCGGGCCGCTTGGTTCCGGCGGCCCGGGCCGCAATCAGTTTCTTCGGAGTGCCGGCGGCCTGTACCCGCGCGTTCATGACCGGTTGGAACGACTCGAGTGCGATCTGTGTGGACCGACGCATGTCGACCGTCGCGAAAGCCCCGCTGCGCAGATCATCCACCAACTCGAACGATCGCTTCTGGGCAGTGACATAACTGGGCCACGGCGCGTAGGTGGTGTTCAGGTTCCCCGCACCCCACGTGGCGAAGTCGACGATGCGCGCGGCCGGTTCCTCACCTCGGGTCACGCCCTGCTCCTGGACGAGGATCGGGATGATCTCACCAGACAGGTCAAACGGGCGGAACTGCTCGCCGAGACCGTGCACCGCTGCATCGCGACCCCGCCCGGAGGTCAGTTGCACACTGTCCACGCGTCGGCCGGTACTCGTCCTGGCGAAGCGGACCGAGATATCCAGTGCAGTCACAGTTCTCGAACGCTGGGCGGATTTGAATGCGACGGTGTAGCGGGCGCTTTCGCCGCTGCCTCGAACCTTGCCGCTGATGGTCACTGAGTTCCCGGAGCGTTCGACATCGCCGATGGATTGCCTCGTCAGTCGCGCCGAGCGTTCGACGTCCGGCCAGAACGCACCGGCTTTCGACCGGCTGTACCAATTGACCGTGTTCCGACTGGCCCCCACGAACGCCCGTCCCGGGTCGCTGGCCCACACAACTCTGCCACGTCGATCGGTGACGGTGACGCCCACTCCCCGCTGTCCCCGAGGAGACCCGTTGCCCGGTACGCCTGCCGTGACCCGCACCCGGTAGGCACCCAGATTGAGGGTGCTCTGCGCACGGGGACTGACGGTCAGGCGACCGGGCACCATCGGGTCGTACTCGTCCGGCGGCACCGTGTCGCCGTAGTTGACGGTCACCACCGCGACGGAACTCACGATCCTGGGTTGCCCGTTCGCCGCCGGCGCAACGGCGCGCACCCGGTAGTCATCCCCCGTGTATGCCTTCCATGTACCGGTCGCACGTCCGGAGGCATCGGTCTGGACCCGGTCGGTGGTAGTCCAGCCACTGTTGGTCCACCGGATCTGGAGTTCGATGTCACGCCGGGCTGCCGGGGTGATCTGAACGGTCGCGGAGTTCTCGTCGCCGACCAGTGTCGTGGCGGACGCGACGGTGATGGCGAGGTCGGACGCGGCGGCGTTCACCGCGCGTTCCTCGCCAACGGAGGCCGCCGAAGTCGATACCGAGACGGCGCCGAGCGCCAGAGATACGCCGAGCACCGCGAACAGAAGTCGCTGGTGCCACCGAGATGGTCCTTGCCGTGTCGTCCACATCACGGACCCAACGCTAGTCGTCGGCATCGGCCATGTCCCGCGCTGTCGCGGCAGACGCGCCACTGCTCGACCTCGGCAATACGCTGTGGCCGTGGCCACAGCAATGGCGGATCTGCGCGCACTGATCGCCAGTCGGCACAACCTGATCCTCGTCGACACCCGTGACGAGGAGTCGTTGCGGACCGTCGTTTCCGACGTCGCCCGGCAGTTGCAGATGCCGGTCTGGGAATGGACTCCAGCGGCCGGGCTGAGCGTGCCCCATTCCCCACCACAGACCAACACCCGTTCCCCCGACCAGGCTCTGGCGTTCTTGCGGGACCTTGGCCGCCCGATGGTGGCTCTCTTGCTCGACGCCAACCCGATCCTCGATGACCCGGTGGCCACGCGAATGCTCAAAGACCTCGCCGTGGGAACGGCGGGTCAGACCCTCGTCGCCACCGGGCTGGGCCCACCCGTTCCCGCTGCACTCGAAGGTCTGGCGATTTCGTGGGTCATGCCCCCGCCGGATCGCGAACAGATGAGCCTCGTGGTGCAGCGGCTCATGGTGTCACTTCCCCATATGGGCTTGCGGATGGAGGTCAGCGATCCGCGCCGCCTCGTCGATGCGGTTCTGGGACTGACCCCGCGAGAGGCAGAGCAGGTCCTGTTGCAGCAGGCAGTCGTCGACGGCCGACTCGACGACTCCGACGCCGCCGCGGCCCAGCGTGCCCGCGCCGAACTGCTGTCGGAGGGTCCTCTGGATCTGATCGACCCGGATGTCACGTTCGCCGATGTCGCTGGTTTGGCGGCGCTGAAGTCCTGGCTGACGCAGCGCGCCCGCGGTTTCGAACCGGCCGCCAAGGAGTTCGGCCTCGACGCTCCCAGGGGTGTTCTGCTCACGGGCGTGCCCGGATGCGGCAAGTCCTTGATCGCCCGTGCCATCGCCGGCACATGGGGTATGGCGTTGGCGGCGCTGGACGCGGGTCGCCTCCACGGCTCTCTGGTCGGCGAGTCTGAGAGCCGGTTGCGCCAGGCTCTGGCTGCTGCCGAGGCGATGACCCCGGTGGTCTTGTGGATCGATGAGATCGAGAAGGCCTTCGCCGACGGCGAGCAGAACGACGGAGGGGTGTCCCAGCGAGTCATGGGGGTGCTGCTGCGTTGGCTGCAGGAGCGCCCCGACGGTGTGTTCGTGGTTGCCACCAGCAACGACGTCACCTCGCTGCCACCCGAAGTGACGAGGCGCGGTCGCTTCGACGAGTTGTTCTTCGTCGACCTACCCGACCCGCTGGAGCGTCAGGCGATCCTGGCGCATCATCTGACGACCCGTCGCCGAGATCCGGGGGCGTTCGATCTGTCCGCGTTGGCGGCGCAATCCGACGGCTTCTCCGGAGCGGAGATCGAAAGCGCCATCACGTCGGCTCTGTACAGCGCATTCGAGCGGGGTGTGGACCTGGACAGCGACAGCCTTGCCTCCGAACTGATCCGCACGGTTCCTCTGTCGGTCAACCGCGCCGAAGACATCACCGCGCTGCGCCAATGGGCTGTCGGCCGCGCCCGGCCCGCTGGAGGGACACCGCCACCCACAACGCCCGCCATGATTCTTTGAGCCCTCGGCCAACTCAGCTCGCGCCGCCGGTCGGGGTGGAACTCGGGCGGCCCAGCACCTTCGACACCGCGTCGAAGATCCGAGCCGTGGGCGACATGCACTCGGCATCAGATGCCATGGTGACGGCAGCACTCGCCTCGGGGCAGCGACCAGCCACGATGTCGCTGGCGGTGAGCACGACCACGCTGGTCGAGATGTCGGGGTGGTAGTAACAGGCGGCGCGGTACCCAGGGATGTCCCCCGAATGTCCGATCCACCCGTCGATCTGCATGAGGCCGAGCCCGTAACTCACCCCCGGGCCCATACTCGGGGCGGGTGCGAAGGAGTCAAGTCTCAGGGCCTGGGTGCCCGCGCCCAACAGCCCATTCCCTGTGGCCAGGATCGAGCTGAACGCCAATAAGTCGTCGGCCGTCGAGACGAGGGAACCTGCGGCGCCCCCCCACGAGGGATTGAAATCGGTGGCGTCGACAGGTTCACCTGGCGTGCCCGACGGGACCAGCAGGGTGAAACCTCGGGCGAAGGGATGGGGCAGCTCGGCTGAGTCACCTGGCCACCATGTGCCGGTCAAGCCGAGCGGTTTCAGGATGTGTTCCGACAGCAGCGAACCGAAATCGCTGTCGGCGACCTGCTCGATCACCCGACCCAGCAGTAGGTAGTTGGTGTTGCAGTAGTCGAACCTCTCGTCAGGTGCGAACACTGGCGAGTGGGACAGGCCCAGACGAATCATCGCGTCCGGTTCCTGCGGGGCCGCTGGATCAGCCACGATCAGCGCCGCGACCTCCGGCACGGACGTGTAGTTCGCCAGGCCGCTGCGCATGCGGGCCAGGAGATCCAGTGTGATCTGGTCGCCACCGGGCACAGCAGGGACATAGTCCGCGATCGGGTCAGCGAGGGTAAGGCCGCCAGACTCGACCATCTGGAGCAGCAGCGTGGCCGTGAACATCTTGGTGACCGACCCGATCCGAAAGTGGGTGTCCCGAGTGTTCGCCTTCCCGGTGCTGGGATCGGCGGTACCGAATGTCCCGAGCCAGGTACCCGTGTCGGTGCGCACTCCGACAACCGCCCCCGGTGTTCCAGCCGACTGATCGACGGCGGCTCCGGCCGCAGTGTTGAGCGCTTCGACCAAGTCCGGCGGCAACGTTTGGGGCATGCTCATTGCGCCAGTCTGCCCGTACCTGTGGCAGTGAGCACAGGCAATCAGCCCGGATCCGTACGGGATCCGTAATGTCCGCGAGCCGGGAACAGTCCCAGTCCGCGCCGGGACCGCCGAGCCCCTCAACTGTCGTGGTGATCGCGCGTGTGATGCGCCTTGAGTAGCGTCGCCCGGTTCTGCCGCAGCCAGGCGACCACAACGACGACCGTGGACACGAGGGTGAACGCGAGCAGCCACAAGAAGACGTACACATCGATGGCCGCTCCCACCGGCGGCGCTCCGGGCAGGACCTGCCTAAGAAACGGAAGGGCGAAGAGCAAGGTGGCGAACCAGCCCAGGAGATCGACACCGAGGCTGCGCCGATGGGTCGCCGTCAGGGTGGCAAGCGCGATGCCCACGACTACCAGGATCGTCATGAGTCCGAGCAGGAAGAAGGCGAACAGCAGAGTGTTCCCGGACCTGTCGAGGTTCATGGTGGCCTCGACGTAGTCCGTGGGGCCTGGGTTCGGATTGGAGACGATGAGATCCCACCCGTCCACCGATCCGGTGATCTGGGTGGCGATCGGGATCGGAACCTTGTCCGTGATCTGTCCTCCGTCATCGCGCACGACCGCGTCGGCAATAACCCCGACGGAGGCGTTGTAGGTATCCAGCGGGTACGTGGCGTAGTTGCCCTCGGTCCCGATCATGATTTCCTGGGTAGCCGCTTGCCGGCCCCGTGCGAGTGTGACTTCGGTGAGTCCGGAGAAGCTCTCGAACGAGACGACGACATCCTGGGTCAGGGAGCCGTCGGGATTCATCAGTTCGCCGGTCGGAAGGAACTGCAGGCGCACCGTCATCGCGTTCTCCGCGGGATCGAACGCCCTGGGTTCGAGGAGGATTCCAATGCCGTCGACAGGCTCTGCGGGTGGCGCAGTCTCTCCCTCGGTGGTACCGGCGACCTTGTAGGTCGCGAAGACGATCAGCCACACGATCGCGAAAACGCCCACCAGAGCCCCGAAGACGACCCATCCACGGGGCGTGAAAGACCGCGGCAGAGGAGCGGCCGCCAGCGAGTCGTACGGCAGCGAGTCCACGGCACTATTCGTCGACTCGGAAGTCAAAGCTGAATCTGTCGCTCGTTCATCCGTCACAAGGCCGCAACTTACGCGAAGCGGAGGCGCCTCACAGGCCAATGCGTTGCCTCGTCAGCCTGCCCCTTCCGGGCGCGCCCGCTCGAGGACCCGATCACGAGGCCGGGTCCGCCCGATCACAGGTCCGTCAGTTGGTGGGGTCGGACTCCAGTTGGGCGGCATCGTCTCCTTCGGTGCCCTTGTGGATGGCGACGGCGTCAGCGAGGTAGCCACGAATTGTGTCCTCGTGCGCAGCATCCGTGGTGGACACGATGACGAAGGACTTCTCATCAGGCAGAGTCTCCGCGAGCGCCTTGAGGACATCCTCGTCCGACCCGTGCTCGCCGTGCGCGATGAGCCCACCGACCCCGGTTCCGATGAGGACGAATCCGACGATGGACGGCGGGAACACCAGCCCGGCCGCCAGCCCAGCGGCTGCTCCGATGGCCATCCCGCGGGTGGCCGATTCTTCGTAGCGAATGATTCGGGGCTTTCCCTGGTGCTCTTTGCCGCGGTGCTCGATCAGCGCGCAGTTGAAGGTCTTGAAATGGTTGAGATCGTGTTTGGCCTTGATGGTCTCGAAGTCCTTGCCGGCCGCCGCTGGATCGTCGTACTCCGCCAACAGGATCATCAACGGATCATTGTCGGGGGCCGCTTCAGGGGCGGGTGTCTCGTCGCTCATGGACGTCCCTTCATCGGGGGTCAGGTGGGGCACCAGGATGGCTGCCCGGACACGTCGAACGTAGCACTGGGAGTCGGGGGAAGTCGGTACCAGCGGTGACCGCTTCCTCCACCGCCGGCAGCTTACGAGCGGGCGAGATCTGGCTCGGGCAGTCCCTCGCTCTCGGGGATGTCATCGATCTCGGCCTCTTCGAATCGAACGTCCTCTTCAGACTCGACCGCAACGCGCGGCAGTGTCCGACCCAGCCAGCCGGGCAGCCACCAGTTCGCGTTGTGAAACTGGTACATCAGCGACGGAACGATGATCAAGCGCACGATGAATGCGTCGAACAGCACCGCGGAGGCGAGTGCCAGGCCGAACAGTTTGATGGTGGAGTCGCTGCCCAGGATGAACGCCCCGAAGACGCTGAACATGATCGCCGCCGCAATGGCCACGACCCGGCCCGAGGCGGCCAATCCACGGCGAACCGCCTTGCGATTGTCTTGAGTGTGACCCCACTCCTCCTGCATCCGACTGACCAGGAAGACCTGGTAGTCCATCGACAGCCCGAACAGGATCGCGAACACCATGATGGGTAAGAAGGGCTGAATGGGACCGGTGCCCGTGATGCCGATGATCTCCGCCAACCACCCCCACTGGAACACCGCCACGGTGACGCCCATGGCTGCAGCCAGTGACAACAGACTCGTAATGACACCGGTCAACGGGACGACTATCGAACGGAAGAGCAGCACCAGGGCAAGGAACCCCAGCCCCATCACTACGGCCAGGAACAGCGGCAGGGCGTCCTGCAACACCGAGGTGAAGTCCGACGTGATGGCCTGTGTGCCACCCACGTATGCCCTGACGGTGTCTCCCGATGCCGCCGGGATGATCTCTTCGCGCAAGCGGTTGAGCAGGTCCGTGGTGGCCTCGTCTTGCGGAGCCGTGGTGGGCACGACCTGCATGGCCGTGACCGTGGAACCAGGTGCCAGTGGGAACGGAATGGCCGCGGCCACGCCGGGGTCGCTCGAGATGGCGCCCGCCAATTGTTGGACAGCCGCGTCATCGCCAGGTTGGCTGGTCTCGATCGCCACGAGGAACGGTCCGTTGCTGCCGGGCCCGAAACCCTCGCTCAACTGTTCATGGGCGATACGGGCTGAGGCTTCCGGGGACTTGCCGCTGTCATCGGTGAAGCCGAGCCGCAGTGAGGCTATTGGAGCGGCGATCACCAGGATCACGGCCAGCGCGACGGCGCCGAACCAGCGGAAGTTCTGCTCCAACCAAGCGCCGTAGCGGGCGAACACGTTGCCATCGGGATTGTGTTCCTTGGGTTTGCGGGCCCACGGCAGCTTGATCGCGAATGCCTTGCGACCAAGCAGTGACAGCACAGCGGGCAACAGCAACGTCGCGCCGATCATCATCATGGCGACCGTGGCCGAAGCCGCGATAGCCAAGCCGTTGAAGAACTCGATTCGAAGGACAAACAACCCCAGCAACGCGATGACCACGGTGGCAGCAGCAAACAGCACTGCACGCCCGGCGGTACGCACCGACTCCAGGGCGGCTGTACGCGGTTCGCGACCGGCGTCCAGCGCTTGTTTGTAGCGGTTGATGACGAACAGCGAGTAGTCGATTCCGACCCCTAGTCCGATCATTGCCGCCAGGGTGGGGGCAAAGGTCGCAACATCGAGGAAGCTCGCGGTGACAAGTACGAGGGCCTGACCCACTGCAAGTGACAGGATCGCCGAGAACACCGGCAGGAACGCGCCCACCAGCGATCCGAAGGTGAACAACAGGATCACGAGGGCGACCGTGATGCCAATGCCCTCACTGCTCGGCGGCTCTTGACCGGCGAACTCAAGTGCTTGTCCATTGACGCCCACGGTGAGGCTGTCGGTTCCGTTGGCGGCCTCGACCGCGTCCAGGACCGCCGTTGCCGAGGCGGGCGACACGTCCTCGACAGCGCCCTCGAACGTCACCGTCGCAAAGCCGACGTGTTCATCCACACTGAAGCCTGCCGGCCCGGAACCGGCGAGTACCTTTGCGGCAGACGGCGAAACGGGTTGGCGCCCTTGTCCCGCCGGAGTCTCCTGGGCGGCGGCCCGCTTGCGTGCGGCTTCGCAGTCCGAACCCAGCGGTTCGCCGTAAGGGGTCACGACGCACGTGACGCCAGGAACCTCGGAAATGGTATTCAGGGTCTGCGTGATCGTCTCCGCCACGGCGGGCGACGTTGCCGAACCCGACGCCGGGCTCCAGACGACCTTAGCCGTCGCGCCGGTCAGCGACTCCTGCGCGCCTGGGATCTGTTCGAGCAATTCCTGGGCGGTTGCCGACTCGGTGTCGGGCAACGAGAACGAGTTGTTGTACGTGCCGCCGGCTGTGGCCGCCAGGGCGAAGATGGCCGCCGCCATGATGAGCCAGGCGAGAATTGCGCTCTTGGGCTTGTGAACGGCCCATCGAGAGATCGGTCCCACGGTCAACTCCAGAGGTGTGGTCGTTTTCGGCGGCGCTTGCTCATATGCATGTGTCACACAAGTACTGATGACAGTACGATCCATGTGTTGCACATGCAACTTATGTGTGTGACACATGCAATCGAAGATCGAAATCGCGGATCGCAGGAAGGGTTTCGGATGCCACTCAAGAGACGGTTGGAGTCGTCGCGTTACGCCCCGGAACCCGAACTACTGCTCCGGATCAATCGTGCGGTCATGCGCATGCGTCGCGTCATCGTCAAGCCACCCGAGTTGTCCATGCCGATGCCGTCACTGGGCCGTTCTGTTGATTTCGCGAAGGTGCACGCCTGCATGGCGATCGCAGAGGGCGCCGTTGATGGCGCTCCCACAGGCCCCGACGGGCACCGGGTATCGACGGTCAAGGACGTCGCCGCATTCATGCAGTTGGATCATTCCACCGCCAGCCGACTGCTGAGCGAAGCCGAAGCCGATGGCCTCGTCGAGCGCGGGACCGACCCCGAGGACCGCCGCCGCACTACCGTGTCCCTGACCGACATCGGCCGCTTGGTATTGCAGGACAGCATCGCGATGCGGACGTGGGCCATGAGCCAGGCCTTTGACCAATGGTCCGAGAAGGATCTGAAGACCTTGGCCATCATGCTCGAACGGATGGCACAGACCCTCGTAGAACGTATGCCCGACCTCATGTGCGAGGCACGTGAGCGTTTCGGGCTCACCGGCGAACAGCACTGACGAGTCGAGTGGGTCGCGGTTCAGTTGACCGGCGTTGCGTCCTCGGGGTGCAGCGCGGCGTGGAACTCGCAGAAGGCGTCAAAGGCGCGCGGGGCATAGATGGACGCCGGGCCACCACCCATCAGCATCGTCACCCCGATCGCTTCGGCGGCCTCCTCGCGGGTCGCGCCCAGACGAGCCGCCGCCTTGGCGTGGGCCGAGATGCAGCCGTCGCATTGCGTATTGACCGAGATCGCCAAGGCGATGAGTTCCTTGGTCTTGGCATCCAGAACGCCATCGACCAGCGCTGCCCCGTGCAGGGCGGCAAAGCCCTTGTAGACGTCGGGGATCATGCGACGTAGTTCCCGACTCTGTGGGCGCAACTCGTCTTGTATTGCTTGGCCGTAGTTCATGATGTCGCTCTCCTCAGGTGACAGGTCCGTTCACTTCGACAAAGGCCCCAATAGCGCTGCATCGCAGCGCACGGTCCGATGCCAACTTATACCCCCAAGGGTATGGTGCAGGCGCCAGCGCGGTACCGCTGGGCATGCCGGATGGCCGCTTCATTGCATGTCATTGCCGACCTTCGTGGCGGATTTGCACAGCGTGGCGGCCTCAAACGGGCGGCAACGCTCGACGACCTGAGGCGATGTCAGCCACGCCCCCGCACAGGCTTCTGGTCAGGATCCGACACAGCGGCGATGCGCTTGAGCCAGGGGGCGAGCCGCATGACGAAGGTGTTTCGGTCCGACGCTGCACTGAGCGGGTCGATGTGGGCGAAGGTACTCGACCGGTCGATAGTCGTGACGGCCCTTCGCGGCAGTCCGGATTGGGCCGCCAGCGCTCGGGTGGAGTCGGCGACCCGGCCACCGCCCAGCGCCGCGTCGAAGGAGAACAGGGGGACGTCGATCCTCTTGCCGAACACCGAGCGGACGCCGAGCACCTTCTGCGCCGGGTTCGCGATGCCGTTGTTCACCGAGGATCCGTCCAGGCTCAGCCGGCGCGGGTGGTACCACGACGTCCCGTCGTAGCCGTCGTACTCGGCGAAGACCTGTGCCGCCCGCCGGGCGCTGCCCAGTTCGCCGTCCTGCCACCCGCGTGGCTCGCCGCTGGTGGCAAGGTTGCCGATGTGGCTGTGCACGAGGGCGAGGAACTGCGGCGACGTGTCGTTGTCCACGCTGTACCCGTATTGGCCCAGGTTCGTGGCGGGTACCGGCGCCTTCAGGGCATCAGGAACCAGCGGGAAGGGCTGCAGCGCCGAAGGCCGGTCCGGCTCGGTGACGGCCGTCGTCGACCCGAGCACGTTGAAGATGCCGGTTACCCATGGCAGGCCGAGTCCCAGCAGATCGGACCACGGGCTGCCCGCGTCCAGTTCCGCAAGGTCGGCCCTGGCCTCGGCCGCGGTCGGTAGTTCCCGCGAGGAGCCGCCGCCGTCGATGAACACCAGGCCCGACAGATCCCTCACGCCGGGTTTGCCGGCGAAGTTCCAGGTCGCGTACGCAGTGGTGATGCGGCCACCCAGGGAGTGGCCGCCCAGCACCACGGTGCGGCCACCGGCGGACGCCTTCGTGACGACCCGGCGGATGTCCTTGACGGCCACCTTCAGGCCCCAGTCCCGAGCGAACGTGGTCTCGTCGGTGGTCTTCGGCTGGAACCGCGGGGTCAGCCCCGGGTTCGTGAGCCAGCCCAGGTAGTAATCGACGAGCTGTTCGGACGTGGCCTGGCCGGCGCGGTACCGCTTGAGCACGGAGTGGTCCTCGAGCAGATTCTCGCGCCGTTCGATGGACCACACCTGCCAGTCGCCGTCGAGTCGCTGCAGGAGGGCCCGGGCCATCGGCCGGAAGTTCGCCGCGCCCGCGGAGGTGCCCGGGACGAGCACCAGCACATGACCAGCGGCGGCCGGGCCCTGCTTGAGCACTTGCACCTTGTTGTACTGCGCCGGGGTTCCCGGTGCTCGGTAGCCGTTGAGCGTCACCAGATCGTCCGCCGTCGCCGGTGTCAGCCCACCAGCGGTCATGATCGCAGCTACAGCGATGCCGATCGCTCCCACTGTTCGCTTGCGCATGCGCTACTCCTCGTCGTCCCGCCTTCCACCGTGCATCGAACTTTACGGCCTGTCACGATCCAGGGCACGTCGCACCGCTGTCGCTGGTGCACGGACGGGCGCCGGTGCGAGCCGTGCTCAACAAGCGGAGGCCCTCCCGCTGGGCTGGTTCGGTCAGGAACGCTGCAACTCGTGTGCCAGGTGGGCAGTGAGGGCGAGGGCTGCGTGTACGCCGTTGGCGTCGCCTTTCTCGAAGTCGTCGCCTGTTGTGGCCATGGTGTTGGTGATGTGGGCGATGCAGACGATGTCACGGTTGCATGCCTCTGCGAGGGCGTAGAGTGCGGCTGCCTCCATCTCGACGCAGGCGGCGCCCATTTCGGTGGCCGAGGAGATGGCGGCTGGTGTCTCGCGGTACGGTGCGTCAGTTGTCCATGACCGTGCGGTGATGATCGGCTCTTCGAGGTTGTCGAGCGTGGCTCCCAGGGATTGGCGAAGGTGGAGGCGCATCGGGCTCCAGGTACCCGGTGGCCGGTAGTGCAGACTGGTCCCCTCGTCGCGCAGAGCGGCTTCGATGAGGACGAAGTACGGGGTCTGGGCAAGCGGCTGGAGCTGGCCCGCCGAGGTGATCGAGATGACAAGTTCGGCGCCGCTGACGAATAGCTGTTCGGCGACGAGCACCGCGAAGGGGGCGCCGACGGCGCGTCCGACGACACCGATGGTTGTGCCGGAGACCTGGGTGACCCACATGTCGGTGTGGTAGCAAGCCCACCCCGGATGCCTGTGTGCGTTGGTGGACGTGGCAAGGTGAGCGGCGATGTCGCCGTCGGGGTCGAGCAGGCACACGCGGGGCACAGCGTCGTCGGACAGGTTCTTCTGACGACGCGCTTCGCGTAACAGGTTGGCCGGCTGGAATACCGATGCCTCGTCGTAGGCCTTCACCGGCAGATCTGCTGGCTGCACCGTCACGCCGACTCTCGTGCGGCGATGGGCCGGCCGGCGTCACGCCACTGCGGGTAGCCGCCCTCCAATCGCGCGGCCACGAAGCCGGACTCGCGTAGGCGGGACACAGCCGTGGATGCCATCACGCAGTAGGGCCCGCGGCAGTAGGCGACGATGCTGGCGTCGTCGGGTAGTTCGTTGATGCGCGTGGCGAGGTCGGCGACGGGGATGTTGACCGCCCCGTCGACGTGCCCGGCGGCGAACTCGCTGGCCGGCCTGACGTCCACCAAGAGCACGTGACCCGATCGTGTCATCTCGTCAAACTCCAGGAAGCTAATCGGTCGAGCGCCGTCGGCCTGCTCGAAGAAGGCATCGGTCAGTGCGGCGACTTCCGAGATGTGCTGCTCGGCCAGGGCGACGAGACTGCGGTACCCGGCCTCCACGGACCGGTCGGTGAGTCGATAGACCCGGGAGGTGCCCTCGACGCGACGGGTGACCAGCCCGGCACCGGCGAGAATCTGCAGGTGCCGGGATGTGTTGGCGACACTGGCCGAGATCTGGCCGGCCAGCGATTCGACGGTGCGCTCACCTTGGCCGAGAACGTCGACGATCTCCACCCGCTTGGCGTGCCCGAACGCAGCGCCGATGCGCGCGAAGTGCCCGAACACTTCGTCCTTGTACTCGCGTGGGTCCATGCTTTGCTCCTCAAGGTTTCGCTTGAATAGTACGGGGACCGACTGGTAGCGTCGCCATATTCAATTGATGTTTTGAATAGGGAGAATGGCGATGACATCGGCCGTCGGGCACGTCTCAAGGAACACGGCGCTGCCGTCGTGGCGTCGCGTCCTCGCGGTCGTGGCACATCCGGACGACGAGTCGTTCGGACTGGGCGCGGTCCTGGCAGCGTTCGCCGCTGTCGGCAGCGAGGTGTCGGTCCTGTGCCTCACGCGCGGCGAGGCCTCTACCGTGCAGGGAGTCGAGGGTGACCTCGCGCAGGTGCGCGCACAGGAGTTGCAGCGGGCAGGGCAGGTTCTGGGTCTGACTCGCGTGGGCCTGCGGGAGTACCCCGACGGTGCACTCGCAGACGTCCCGCTGGACGACCTCCGCGCCGAGATCGCCGCGTTTGCGGGCAGTTCGCCCCCGGACGGGATCGTGGTTTTCGACCCCAGCGGGATCACCGGGCACGCCGACCATCAGCGCGCCACCGAGGCCGCCCTCGGATACGCCCGCACGGGAAGCATCCCGGTGCTGGGCTGGACTCTGCCCGATGACGTGGCCGCCACCCTGAACACCGAGACCGGCGCCGGCTTCAGCGGCCACCCCCAAGCGGAGGTCGACCTCGTCATCGACGTGGACCGCTCGACCCAGGAACTGGCTGTCGCCTGCCACCCCAGCCAAGCAGTACCTGGCAGCGTGCTGTGGCGCCGACTCGATCTACTCGGCCCGCGCGAGCACCTGCGCTGGCTGCATCACCCCGACACCACCAACGACGCCGGCCACTCATCGAAGAACCCCTCACAAGAAGGAAGCACCCCATGAACGTCCTGATGATCATCAACGGTTCGGCCTACGGCCTGGACTCCACCTACAACGCCATCCGCCTGGCAGCGTCGATGTCCAAACGCGACGGGGTCGACGTGACCGTGTTCCTCATGGGTGACGGGGTGACTGCGGCCATGGCGGGGCAGAAGACCCCCGACGGCTACTACAAACTCGACCGGATGCTCAGCCCTGTCACGCGCAACGGCGGCCGGATCCTGTGCTGCGGCACCTGCATGGATGCCCGCGGCATCACCGAACAGATGCTCATCGAGGGCGCTACCCGCTCCACCATGGAGGCCCTGACCGACGCGACCCTGGCCGCGGACAAGGTGCTGGTCTTCTGATGCCCGGTCCTGCGCAGACCGTTCTGGTCCTCGGCATCGGCAAACCCCTCCCACTCGCCGGGTTCTTCGCCCACGCACAGGCCCACGCTGTCGCCGACACCGTCACGGCCGCCGTCACCGTATCCGGCGAGACCGGACGGTTGGACGGCCACGGCGGATGCTTCATCGAGACCGGCAACGGGCGCGCCGCCTACTGGTCCGGCGACTTCTCCACCGACCCCTCGCTATGACCGAGGTCATCTACCTGGACCACAACGCGACCACACCGCTGCTGCCCAGCGTCGTCGACGCGATGCTGCCGTACCTGCGTGAGGAGTACGGCAACCCGTCCAGCGACCACGCACACGGACGCCGGGCACGGGCGGCGGTCGACACCGCACGTGGGCAACTCGCCGACCTGATCGGGTGCCACCCCGACGAGATCGTGTTCACCTCCGGCGGCACCGAAGCCAACAACCTCGCCATCCGGGGAACCACCCAGGCGCTCACCACGTCACGGCGAACAGTCGTCACCTCGGCCGTCGAGCACCCCGCCACCGTGGCACCCCTGCGCCGCATGGAGGCCCAGGGCTGGACCATCGACCGCCTGCCCGTCACCCGCGAAGGCAGTATCGACCCATCGATCCTGCCCGCCGCGATGACCCCGGACGTCGCACTCGTCACGCTCATGCTCGCCCAAAACGAGACCGGCGCAATGCTGCCCATCGCCGAGGCAGGCGAAGCCGCCCACGCCGCAGGGGCACTCATGCACACCGACGCCGCCCAGGCCATCGGCAAGATCCCCGTGCACGTCGACGACCTCAACGTCGACTTGCTGTCCATCGCGGGCCACAAGGTCAACGCTCCCAAAGGCGTCGGTGCCCTCTACATCCGACGCGGCACCCCGATCCGGCCAGTCCTGCTCGGCGCCTCACAGGAACGGGGCATCCGCCCCGGCACCGAGAACGTCGCCAGCATCGTCGCCCTCGGCACCGCCGCCGATGCCGCCGCCACCGACATCGAGCAACGGGCCCACCACTACCGCGTCCTGCGGAACGAACTCTGGAAGGACCTGTCGGGGAGCATCCCCGGACTCACCCGGCACACGCCGGTTGATTCCCTGCCCAACACGCTGTCCGTCAGCTTCCCCGGCGTCCTCGGAGCCGACGTCCTGGCCCGTGCCCCCCACATCGCCGCGTCGACCGGTTCGGCGTGCCACTCCGGGACAGAGCGCCCCTCCGCCGTCCTCACCGCCATGGGCATCGCACACACCGACGCCATGGGCACCGTTCGCCTGTCCCTCGGCCATGGCAACACTGCACAAGACATCGTCCAGGTCGTACGGAACCTGACCCAGGCATTCCACGAAGCGCGACCCTGACAGACATTCACGACAGTTCGCTCCTTCACGTTCACGGCACCGAGGGGGGACAACGGGGGGAGAGTCGCGGCGGAGGGACAAGCACGGTTACGCCTGACTACGCACGAAATGCGGACCTGTCGGCAGGCTTCCTGGCGGCAATGGTCGTACGGCGGGATGGCCCCGAAACCGTTGTGAATGAGGGTCTTCGGCGCAGGTGGGCGCAGAGAGACTTGAACTCCCGACATCCTGCTTGTAAGGCAGGCGCTCTGACCAACTGAGCTATGCGCCCGGACGTGTCGAGATTACGGCATCCGCAGTTCACATCCGCCACGCGGAGGATCGGATGTTCAGCTCCGTGGCACCAGTCGAGTGCCGTTCCAATCAGGTGCAGCGCTGATGTTGGCCGTCACCCTCAGTCCGGCCGTGGGAGCAGCCTCCGAGATCTCTTCAGGCTCGACGTGGCCGTCGCGGCCGGGCTTGGGAGTCACCAGCCAGATGGCCCCCTTCTCCGCGAGCATCGCGATCGCGTCCAGCAGGCCATCGACCAGATCGCCGTCATCATCGCGCCACCAGAGCACCACAACGTCCACAACATCGTCGTAGTCGTCGTCGACGGGTGGGGCGCCGGCAGCGTCGGTGACACTATCGATCAGCCGTTGATCGCAGTCGTCGTCCCACCCCACCATCTGGATGACGGTGCCCTGCTCGATACCCAAGGCCCGATCGGAACGCGTCGTGGTCACTGGTCCCCCGCCCAACGATGGGCTGCGAAGGCGCTGTGCAGCATGGTGGTAGTTCACTACCACCGGGTGCGACTTCGCAACCAGTTTCGTCCGGTCCACCCCCCGAAAGGGGTCTTCGCGGACCGTTGATCGACTGGGGAACCGTTATCCGCTCCTCACCACGCCGTCGAACGCCAGGCGCAATAGGGTGGGTCATCACCGATCGAAGGGGCTCAGGTGAACTCCTCATCCGACCTTCCGGCACTGATGGCGGCCGGCTTGCCGAGCCAGTACGTGGACATGGATCCCGAGGAAACGCGCGAATGGCTGGAGTCGTTCGACGGCCTGATCGACACCGTCGGCCCCGACCGAGCCCGGTTCCTCATGCTGTCGCTGCTCCGGCGGGCCTCCGAGCGGAACATCGGGATCCCCACGCTGCGCAGCACCGACTACATCAACACGATTCCGCCGGAGCGGGAGCCGCAGTTCCCCGGCGACCAGGCGATCGAGAAGCGAATCCGCGCCTACATCCGGTGGAACGCCGCCATCATGGTGCACCGCGCGCAGCGACCTGGCATCGGTGTTGGTGGCCACATCTCGTCCTACGCGTCTTCGGCGTCGCTGTATGAGGTCGGTTTTAATCACTTCTTCCGCGGCCAGGACCACCCCGGCGGAGGCGACCAGATCTTCTTCCAAGGGCACGCCTCTCCCGGCTTCTACGCCCGGGCATTCCTCGAAGGACGCCTGACCGCGCACCAGTTGGACGGTTTCCGCCAAGAGTTGTCCCATCCCGGCGGAGGGCTGCCCTCCTACCCGCACCCCCGACTCATGCCCGACTTCTGGCAGTTCCCGACCGTGTCGATGGGACTCGGACCTCTCGATGCCATCTATCAGGCACGCTTCAACCGGTACCTGCGGGACCGTGGCATCAAAGACACGTCAGATCAGCATGTGTGGGCCTTTCTCGGGGACGGGGAGACGGACGAGCCGGAGACCTTGGGGGCGATCGGTCTGGCTGCGCGCGAGGGACTCGACAACCTCACGTTCGTGGTCAACTGCAACCTGCAGCGCCTCGACGGACCCGTGCGGGGCAACGGCAAGATCATCCAGGAGCTCGAGTCGTTCTTCCGTGGCGCTGGCTGGCATGTCCTCAAGGTCGTCTGGGGTCGGGCCTGGGACCAACTCCTGGCTCGCGACAACGAAGGCGCCCTCGTCAAGCTGATGAATGTCACCCCCGACGGCGATTTCCAGACCTACAAGGCCGAGGATGGGGCCTACATCCGCGAGCACTTCTTCGGCCGGGACCCGCGCACCGCTGCCCTGGTCAGCGACTGGACGGATGATCAGATCTGGTCGCTGCAGCGCGGTGGTCACGACTACCAGAAGCTGTATGCCGCCTACTCGGCTGCGATCTCCCACAGCGGGCGACCGACAGTGATCCTGGCCAAGACCATCAAAGGGTGGAGCCTCGGATCACACTTCGAGGGCCGCAACTCCACCCACCAGATGAAGAAGCTCACCATGGAGGACCTGCGGGTGTTCCGCGACCGGCTGTCCATCGACATCCCGGACTCACAGCTCGACGCCTACGAACCCCCCTACTACACCCCGGGACCCGACCACGAGCACATCCGGTACATGCAGGAACGGCGGGCAGCGCTCGGAGGACCCGTACCGGTGCGACGCCACAGTCGCGGGTCGCTCCCCCAGCCTCCCGAGTCGACCTTCGATGTCGTGAAACGGGGATCGGGCAAGCAGCAGGTCGCCACCACGATGGCCTTCGTCCGCCTGCTGAAGGACTTGATGCGGACCAGCGAGATGGGCCGACGATTCGTGCCCATCATTCCGGACGAGGCCCGCACCTTCGGCATGGACAGCCTGTTCCCGACGGCGAAGATCTACTCGCCGCACGGGCAGACCTACACGGCGGTGGATCGGGAGTTGATGCTGTCCTACAAGGAAGCCACCGACGGCCAGATCCTGCACGAGGGCATCAACGAGGCAGGGTCGGTCGGGTCCTTCCTGGCGGCGGGGACTTCGTATTCGACACACGGCGAACCGATGATCCCGGTCTACATCTTCTATTCGATGTTCGGGTTCCAGCGAACCGGGGACTCGTTCTGGGTGGGCCTGGATCAAATGGCACGAGGGTTCATCCTCGGCGCCACTGCGGGCCGGACCACCCTCAACGGCGAGGGTCTGCAACATCAGGACGGACACTCGCTGCTGTTGGCTTCGACGAATCCCGCCGTCGTTGCTTACGACCCGGCATACGCCTACGAACTGGGCCACATCGTGCGGGACGGACTTCGCCGCATGTTCGGTGAAACACCGGAGAACGTCTTCTACTACCTGACCGTCTACAACGAACCCATCGCACAACCCGCGGAACCCGACGGTGTGGATGTCGATGGCATTCTGCGCGGCATGCACCACATCTCCGGGGCACCGAACCTGCCCGGACCTCGCGCGCAGGTGCTCGCCAGCGGTGTCGGGGTGCCGTGGGCCCTGGATGCGCAGCGCCTGCTCGCCACCGAATGGGGCGTGGCCGCCGACGTGTGGTCGGTGACCTCGTGGAATGAGTTGCGGCGCGACGGATTGGACTGCGACCGGCACAACCTGCTCCACCCCGACCAACCCCGACGCACTCCCTACGTGACCCAGCGGCTCACGGGTCAAGCGGGCCCGGTAGTGGCCGTGTCGGATTTCATGAGAGCAGTGCAGGATCAGATCCTGCCGTGGGTGCCGAGCGACTTCGTGTCCCTGGGCACCGACGGCTGGGGACAGTCCGACACCCGTGGCGCATTGCGACGGCACTTCCTGGTCGATGCGCAGTCGATCACCGTTCAGACACTGGCGGAACTCGCCCGTCGCGGCGAGATCGATCCGGCTGTCGTCCCGCAGGCCATCCAGCGGTATCGGCTGGAGGATCCGAGCGCGGCCGACGCCGGCAACACAGAGGGCAGCGGCTGATCCGCCGAGTCGGGACTCTCGACGTCATCGCGGCGCGGAGGTTGGGGTCCCGACACCGCGCGGCCGACAGTGGACAATGGCGGCGTGGCCAAGGACACCGATCGATTCCTGCAGTACCTGAGTTCCGAGCGCGCCGCGCGCAACATGTACCGCTCGCTGGCCGAGTTGACCAGTGGCGACCGCCGCAGCGCACTGCTCGAATTGGCGGACATCGAGCAGAAGCATGCGGACCACTGGCTCGCCCTCCTGACCGAACGCGGTGTCGAGGTTCCCCCGGACGACACGACTCTCGAACCGTCCGACGCCGCTTTGCTGCAGCGGGCCCGAACGCTGTCCCTCGATGCCGTGCTCCCTGATCTCGAACAGGCCGAACGTGACGCGCAAGGTGTGTACGACGACGAGCCCGAGGCCCTGGCGGGCATGGCCGATGACGAGCGGGTCCACGAACGGGTGCTGCGGCAGTTGCGGTCCGACCGGCAGAAGACCCGGTCACCGAACGAGGTGCGTGAGAGCTTGAACCGCGCCGAGTCATGGCACCGCACCGACAAGTCCGGGTCTCTGCGTGCCGCCGTCTTCGGCGTCAGCGACGGCCTGGTGTCCAACACTGCCCTCGTCATGGGCTTCGCGGGCTCAGGGCTTGAGCGCGGAACGGTGTTGCTGGCCGGTGTCGCGGGCCTGCTGGCGGGCGCGTTCTCCATGGCGGCGGGCGAGTACGTGTCGGTGGCCAGCCAACGCGACGTCTTTCGTCGCGAGTTGGCGCTGGAAGCCTCTGAGTTGCGCGAGAAGCCGTTGGAGGAGCAGCGTGAGCTCGAGCTGATCTACCGAGCCAAGGGGCTTGATCCGCAGACCGCCCGCGTGACCGCCGAGCGCATCATGGCCGACCCCGACGTCGCACTGGACACATTGGCCCGCGAGGAGTTGGGGCTGGATCCTGACGAACTCGGCTCGCCGGTCAAAGTGGCAGCCTCGAGTTTCGGTGCCTTCGCGGTCGGCGCCATCGTGCCTGTGATTCCCTATCTGATCACCGGCGGCACCGCGGCACTGATCATCGCGATCGTTCTCGGCAGTATCGCCCTGCTCGTCGTCGGCGGCACCGTCGGTCAGTTGTCGAGGCTGGGAGTGATCCGCTCCGCGCTGCGCCAGTTCGCTGTCGGCGCCGGGGCCGCGGCGGTGACATACATCCTGGGCAAACTCGTGGGAACCGGGCTGGGTTAAGGGCGGCGGCAGGCTGGGCTGACTCCCGCGCCGGGCATCACCCGACGCGGTGCAACCAGCGGACCGTGGCGCCCTCGCCGGCATAGCGGAAGGGCTCGAGTTCCTCGTCCCATTCGGCGCCGAGCAGATGACGCAGACGACCGACCAATTCCTCGGGTCCAGCGGTGTCGGCCATGGCGCTTCGGATCCGGTCCTCGCTGAGCATGATGTCGCCGTGGATGCCGATCGTGCCGCGGAACATGCCCAGGCCGGGAGTCACGGCGAAACGCTCGCCCTCGCGGCCGGTCGTCGGTTCTTCCGTCACCTCGAAGCGCAGGGGGGCGAAGCCCACCAAAGCGCTGGCCAGCGCGGCACCCGTACCTGCTGCCGCCTGCCAGGACAGTTCACCGCGGACCGAGCCGGGTGAGACCGGCTGCCCGGTCCATTCGATGGACACTTCGACACCCAGGACCTGGGAGATCGCCCACTCGACATGGGGGCTCAGCGCCCGAGGGCAGGCATGGATGAAGACCACGCCCCGTGTCGGCATGGTGTCTGACGGGTGCCGGGGCACCACGGCGCTCGACATGATGGCCTCCTTCGCATCGAGATTCGCCTTCCCCAGCGTCCTCACGAAGGTCTGCGGCCTGTCGGCCCGAGAGTCTTGAGTCGAATTGTGTGTGTCACTTCCCAGTGACACCGTTGTCACTTTAGCGCACGAATCCACAAGCGTCACTGGGTTGGACAACTCTTCCAAGAGCTTCCCAGCAGGTCTTCCAAGAGCTTCCCAGCAGGTCTTCCAAGAGCCTTCCCAACGGGCGACAGGCGGCCCCCAGGGGTACTCCCCGCCGACCCTCCACGCACCGTGCGGGACCCGGCCATCGCGGCGTGCCACCTGTCCGGAACAATCGAAAACACAACGACCTGTCCCCGGGCGACCGGCCAGGCAATTACAGTGGGGCCACCGGCCCCGGCTATCGGATCACCGATACCCCCACGGAAGTTGGAGAACACATGGCTGTCACGACCCCGGCCCCCCGGGTACTGGCCGACGTCCTGCCCCGCTCGATCACCCGCGACGTACTGCTCGTGATCGGTGGTGCGGCATTCGTCGGAATCGCGGCGCAGATCGCGATCCCTTTGCCGTTCACTCCGGTGCCGCTCACCGGCCAGACTTTCGCCGTCCTGCTCGCTGGGGCTGCGCTGGGTTCGATCCGCGGCATCTTGTCGATGCTGCTGTACAGCGTGGCGGGCCTGGTGGGCGTCCCGTGGTTCGCCGCGGGTGCGAGCGGCTTCGCGATGCCGTCCTTCGGCTACATCCTGGGCTTCATCGTGGCCGCCGGACTGGTCGGCTTCCTCGCCGAACGCGGCTGGACCCGTACAGTCTTGGATACCGCCTTGGCCATGGTCCTTGGCAACGTGATCATCTACGGCGTCGGGGTGACCTGGCTGAAGTTCAGCCTGGCCACTTCGTGGGCGTCAGCACTCGAGATGGGCATGACCCCGTTCCTGCTCGGCGATGCCCTCAAGATCGCCTTGGCCGCCGGCCTGTTCCCGCTGGTGTGGAGCCAGCTGGTGCGCCGCGACCTCGCCCCACCGCGCCGCAAGGCCAAGGCTGCGGCGGATTCCGTCGACCTGACCGACGGAGTCACGACGAGCGTGGCTGAGACCAACGACGAGAAGTCGACCACCGACTGACCTGACAGCCTGAGCCTCGACGGTGGCCCTCGGACTGCGTTTCGGGGGCCACCGTTCTGTTTGGGGGTGGAGCTCGCGCCTCGGGCTGGGTCAGCGCCCGTAGCGGACTCGCCCAGCGCCCACGTCGGGGGGCGCCACGCGTGCGGATCGGTCTCACCCAGCGCGCGGACTCGGCTCTCCCGCCTCGGAATCACCACTATCCCGCCCCGCACCACGCCACCATCCGGCCGCGAATCACGGTGCGACACGCTTGAATTGCCGGTGGACAACTCCCCATTCGGTATCGAACATATGTTCGAATAGGCCCAGGGTGAGCAACGTCCGGGGGGCGATTCGGATGAGCGAAATATCGGCGGCGGACCGATTGGCAGGGATGTTGCGGGGGGCAGAGCACGTTCCTCCGGCAGTCCGCCGATTCGCCGAACTTGCGGTCGAGCTGGGTGAGATGCCGGTGCTGGCGGATCTGGCGGGCGGCGTCGGCTTGGCCGATTCGCTGACTGTCTTGGCCCGGGTCAAACATCTGTTGGATGCCGAGATCGCCCGGCGCACCCGCGCCGCCCAGATAGCTGACGTCTTGCCCACCACGGCCCGCACCACCCTGCAGAACGAGTGCACGTGGTCGGGCCCAGCGGCTGACTCCATGGTCACCGCTGCCCGGTTCGCGCACAACCACCCGCCATTGATGGAGTTATGGCAGTGCGGGCGCGTCTCCGTCGAGGCGGTGGCTGCGATCGCGCGTGGTACCCGGGCGCTAGCTCCCCACCAGGTGGAGCAGGTGGTCAAGGCCCTATTGCCGTCGTTGCCCCGGCTGTCGTCTCGCGGCATCTGAAGATGGCGGTGAACCGAGCGGTGGACCTGCTCCGGCCAGACGATCGTGACGCTGCTGAGCAGCGTGACCATGACCGCCGCTACCTGGTGTTCGCCGATCTGAACGGCGTCACCACGATCAACGGTCAAGTGCCGGCACTGGAGGGAGCGGCCATCCAAGCTGCACTGAACGCGGTGGCCGAGTCGCTGCGGACCGAGGGAGACGGGCTCACCCGGGGACAGCGCCGTGCCGATGCCCTGGTCACCCTGATCAACGCCGCGGCGGCGCACGGAGACGTCCCCGCCTCGACTTCGGGATTACCTGTTGGTGCCACCATCACGCTGGGCATCCACGAAGCCGAACGCGTCGCCGCCGGCCATGCCCGGGCCGCAGGTGTCGACCTCACCGATCTGGTGACCACGGCCAATGCCCCGGGAGCACTGGGCACCACGCCGACCTCGGCGGCCACCCTGGGGGACGCCGCCACCCGGTTCGCGTTGTGCCACGGCACCCTCGACCGGCGCCCTACTCGACGACCGAGCGGTGGTCGGGGGCCCGATCAGTGACGCGTTGGTCGGCGCGCCTGCTGTTCCGCTGGCGGTGGGGCGAGACACGAGGCTCGCGACCAAGGCGCAGCGAATCGCCCTGGCACTGCGAGACGTTGGCTGCCTCCTTTGTCAACGCCCGGCCGCGGAGTGTCAGACCCACCACGTGACCCCGTGGAGTGAAGGTGGGGGCACGGATTTGGACAACATGTGTTTGTTGTGTTGGAGCCATCACAGACAAGTTGATCTGGGCAGGTGGCTCTTGATCCGGACCCAGAACCCCGGGCCAGGCGATCCTTACTGGACGGTCGAGGCAACGCCTAGACACAGATGGCGACGACGAGTCGCCTGACCCTCAGTTGACTCCGAGCTGGCGCGCGATGAGCATTCGCTGCACCTCGCTGACGTGCCCTCGCCGATCTCGAGAATCTTCGCTGTCGCGGTAGAACCGGGCCACCGGGTACTCGTTCATGAATCCGTATGCCGCCGAAGATCTGCGTGGCCTCGCGGGCGTTGGTCCATCGCTGCGCTCGGTGGCGAAGAGCTTCGGCGATCGCCGCCTCATGTTTGAAGGGCTCCCCGGCGAGCAGCCGGGCCGCCGCCTCGTAGTACGACAGGCGCGCCGACGTGGGTGCGCGTCTCCATGTCGGCGATCTTGAACGCGATCGACTGGTTGTTGCCGATCGTGCGACCGAACGCCTGGCGGCTGTTGGCGTACTGGACACTGTTCGTCGACGCACCCCTGTGACAGGCCCACGGCCAGCGCCGCGATGGCGATGCGCCCCTCGTCGAGGATCCGCAGGAACTGGGCGTAGCCGCGGCCCGCGCTCCCCCACCAGGTTCGCCGCAGGCACGCGGACGTCGGCGAACGACAGCTCGCGGGTGTCGGAGGCGTTCCAGCCGACCTTCGAGTACTCGGGCGCCGACGGTGAAGCCCGGCGTACCCGACGGCACGATGATGGCGGAGATCTCCTTGCGGCCGTCGCTCGTCGATCCCGGTGACGGCGGTCACGGTGACCAAGCCCGGTGATGTCGGTGCCCGAGTTGGTGATGAACGCCTTGGTGCCGTTGATGACCCACTCGATCGCCGTCGAGCGTGGCGGTCGTGCGGGTTGCCCCCGCGTCGGATGCCGCCGCTCGGGCTCGGTGAGGCCGAACGCCGCCAGCATCCGGCCCGAGGTCAGAGCGCGGGAGCCACTGCCGCTTCTGCTCCTCGGTGCCGAACCGGTAGATCGGCATCGCCCCGAGCGACACTCCGGCCTCCAGCGTGATCGCCACGCGACTGAGTCGACCCGGGCCAGCTCCTCGATGGCCAGGCACAGCGCGAAGTAGTCGCCGCCCATGCCGCCGTACTCCTCGGGGAACGGCAGGCCGAACAGCCCCATCTCGCCCATCTGGCGCGACGATGTCGTAGGGGAACTCGCTCACGTTCGTAGAAGTCGCCGATGACCGGAGCCACGACGTCGTGGGCGAACTGCTTCGACGGTCTTGCGCAGATCCTCGTGCTCGGATGACAAACGGAAATCGGGCACTGGACTCTCCTCCGGCTCGCGTGCCCTCATACGATCCCATGCCTGCCAACGTGTCAGGCTGGGCGGGTGCCTCGGATCGGACTCGTACTCGGCGGCGGCGGGATCACCGGAACCGCCTTCCACGCGGGTGTGCTCACCGCACTGGCCCAACAGGGGTGGGACGCCCGCGACGCGGAGGTCATCGTCGGCACCTCCGCGGGCTCCACGTCCGCAGCACTGCTGCGTGCCGGCTTCCCCCCGGCGGAGTACCTCAACCGAGTATCGGGGCGCCCGGTTTCAGCCGAAGCCTCTCGGGTGCTCGACCGCATCGGGTCGATCCCGCAACCACCGCGACGTCGCCGCGGACCATTGCGACCTGCCTCCCCTCGGCTGCTTCGCGCTGTTGTGGGCAATCCTCTGAGGTTCCCCCTGGGGTGGCGCTCGCGGCTCCTTCTGCCGACCGGCACCATCTCGGTCGATGAGGTCAACCCTGGATTCGGGCCGCTGTTCGAGGAATGGCCGCAGCGACCCATGTGGATCACCGCAGTGAATCTGGGAAGCGGCCAGCGCACAGTGTTCGGGCGAGATGCTGTCACGACGGTGCCGCTGGCGGTCAGTGCCTCGTGCGCGATTCCCGGGTACTTCAGCCCGATCGATATCGACGGTGAGCGATACGTGGACGGCGGTGCGCATTCGGTGTGCAACTTGGACCTGCTCGCGGGGCCCCTGCCCGACGGCCCCCCACTGGACCTGATCCTCGTCTCCGCCCCGCTGAGCACAACCGATCCGTTCGCACTCGAGTTGGGCAACATCCCGCGGTCACCGCTGCGGCGCCAGCTTGACCGTGAGATCGCCGCGGTCACCCGTCATGGCACCCCCGTAGTCGTGTTTCAGCCCGACTCTCATCTGCGCCATTTGATGGGGCTGAACTCGATGGACCTGGCCAAGCGGCCCGCCGTCGGTCTCGCCGCGTGCGAACTCGCCGCCCGAGTCATCCGGGAGCAGTCGTCCGGGCTGATGAGTCGCCGAACACGTGACTGGGTCGGAGCACCCCGGATTCCGGGGGACAATCGCAGGGAGCCGCAGAAGGACCGCAGAAGGACCGCAGAAGGAAGGGCCAAGCCATGCGCATCACCACAGCCGCCGCAGCGGGATTGACGGTCGCCGTGCTCCTGCCCGGGGTCGCGGCGGCGCACGGGGAGTCGATCGGTGCGGTGTCGGGGCGATCTCTCGGGGTCCGCCACTGTGACAGTCGATGAGCAAGCCGGGGACTGAGCAGGCGTCCGCAACCGGACCCTGGCAGCCGACGTCCTGTTCGGGTGCACCGAGCATGCGCGAACGCCGGCATGCAACGCCGGATGGCGAAGGAAGGTATGGCCGGGACATCGTCCTACTCGGCAACGACGCCCCCAGCGACTTGCGGCGGCAGTTGACGCGTGTGGAACGCGCGGCGCCGCAGGGGCATGAGCCCCTGATCGCCTCCGACGAGGAGGGCGGTTCAGTACAGCGGCTCGACTCCGTGATCCGCCCATTGCCGTCGGCGGAGACCATGGGCAACTGGCCGGTGGCCAAACTGCAGCGTGTGGCTGCGAAATACGGTCGTGGAATGGCGCAACTGGGAGTGCTGATGAGTCTGGCTCCTGTCGCTGATCTGCGGGTGCCCGGCTCCTACATGAAACAGACGATCTGGGGCGATCCTTCGGGTCCAGTCCGAGCCATGTGGGCAAGGACGTCATGGCGTGGTGCTCGTGGTCTGTGCAGAGAGTCGGGGGTCGCTCCGGTCGTCAAGCATTGGCCGGGCCACGGCCATGCCCGTGACACCCACCAGTTCGCGGCCCGCGTCCGCGACCCGCGCCCAACTGAGGAGCGCGCCGACATGGTGCCCTTCGAGGACGCCTTCGCCGCGGGTGTTCCCGCCGTGATGGTCGCGCACGTGCAGTCGCGGGGCCTGACGCCGAACGGTGTTCCCGCCACGCAGTCGCGCAAGGCGATCTCCGTGCTCCGCGGCCAGGCCGGACCCGACACGGTCATCATCACCGACTCTCTGTCCATCGGCGGCGGCATCGTCCGCGCGGGGGCTGACCGAGGCCCAGGCCACCGTCGCCTCCTTGCGTGCCGGTGTCGACTGGGCGATGACCTGCTCGACCGATCCGATCGGAGTCGTCAAGGCCGTCAAGCGCGCGATCGACCGCGGAACGCTCGATCGGGATCAACTGCTGCAGTCCTCAGATCGCATCAGGGCGCTGAAGGACTCGCTGACCTGAA
>JBAOHO010000030.1 GCA_037045355.1 Candidatus Nanopelagicales bacterium
TTGGTCACGACCTGACTCATCCGATCCGGGTCGACGAGAACCATCGTGCCCATGTGCAGGGAGGTCTCCAGCGTCATCCCTGCGTCCTCGATCCTCGGTCGCCACACGAGCAGTGCGTCCGACGCGAGATCGGCCAGGTCGAGGCGTTCGCGCGACAACAGAAGACTCGGTGACTCGGCATGCGCAAGTTCCGACAGGTCGTTGACCACTCTGCCGAGCCGTACGGCTTGGTCGTGTAGGGCGGACAGCGTGGACGGATCGGCGGGGACAAGTCCATCCCGCAACTCCTCGAGTCCTGCCTGTAAGACGGTCAGGGGCGTACGCAGCTCGTGGGCGATGTCAGCCGACACCCGACGGCGCGCCTGTTCACTGCTCGTCACCTGGTCGGCCATCTCATTGAAGGCCCGGCCCAACTTGCCCAGCTCGCCGGGGGCCTCGGTCGCGGCCCGCGCATCTCGGTCCCCGTCCGCGAACGAGGCCGCGGCGTCGGAGAGGTCTATCAGTGGCCTGGTCAGCAGACGTGTGACGACGATGGCGGTCACGATCGCCGCGAGCGCCGCGATGGTGCCGGCGGCCAGGAACCACGAGGCCCCGAGCTGCGGGGCGGTGACCGCTTCGTCCGAGTAGAACACGACATACACCTGGCCCACGCGACGACCGTCCGCCACAACCGGCGCGCTCACGGCCCGATCCCGGAAGTCCGACCCCACCGGCCCGCCGATCACCACGGTGTCGGACGCATCGACGGCGACGAAGTGAGCCTCGTTCGACTCGGCGACTGCCACAGGACGCGACAGGTCGATGTCCTGCCAGCCACCGGTGCGCACGAATTCAGCACCGGTCTCCCTGGCGAGCCGATCGATCAGTCCTTCGCGCTGCGCCGTTGCGGCGAGCGCGTCGCGATGGTCCAACTCAAGCGCGGTGGCGATCAACAAGCCCCCGATGCTGGCCAGGCCCACGATGAGGAACGCGGCCACGAAGCGCCACCCGAGCGGGCCGAGCCGCAACCACTCACGCATCGGGATGCAACGTGAATCGATAACCCACGCCGACCACCGTCTCTATCACCCGGTGTCGGTCGTCGCGGAGTTTGTGCCGCAGGTTCTTCACGTGCGAGTCGATGGTCCGCTCGTACCCGTCGAACTCATAGCCCCGTGCCCGGTTGGCCAGTTCCGAACGGCTGAGCACCCGGCCCGGTGATTCCGCGAGGGCTAGCAGAAGCTCCCACTCCGTCACCGTGAGTGTCATCTTGTCGCCCCGGCGGGTTGCGGCGTGCTGGCGCAGATCAATGATGAGCTCACCGTCCTCGTAGCTGCGCCGGCTCTGCTCCTCCTGCTGCCGGCCCCGCGTTCTGCCGAGGACCGCCTTGACTCGCAGCACCACCTCGGTCGGGCTGAAAGGCTTGATCACGTAATCATCCGCGCCGAGGCGTAGCCCGGTGACCCGGTCCGCGAGCTCGGAGCGCGCCGTGAGCACGATGACGGGCACCCCCGGCGCCACTTCCGTCAGGATCTCGGTCCCATCGATGTCTGGCAGGCCGAGGTCGAGCAGTACCAGATCCACCCGCGCCGAATCGAGCAGCGACAGGGCGCCCGCTCCGGCGGCAGCGGTAAGCACCGAATACCCGGCCCGCTCCAGGAATCGCCGCAGCAACTCCCGTATGTCCCGTTCATCCTCGACAACAAGAACCGTCGACATCGTCTGGCGACCCCCCTTCGCCCGAGAGAAATTGATCTTCTCTTCCTCCATGGTCGCACCCATCCGGACACGGTTCGCAGGGCCCCCACGGCCTTCAGAAACGGCAGTTTCGGATCTCCACACGATCTCCACACGTTCGTCATATCGACTGCGCAGACAGCAGCCCACACTGCTCACGGACACCACCGGAGTCGAGTCCTTCGGCGGGTCCCATTGAGGGGAAAGGAAAGAGAAATGTCTACATCGAGTCGAAGGCGGGCCATCGCGGTGGCCGCTGGTTTGACGATGGCGGCGGGGACGTCTCCTGCTCTTGGCGCGACGGTCACGCCAAGTCTGGACGACGACCGATCCATGGGAGAGATCATCGCCAACTTGATCCCGGGCGAGGACAACGTCATCCCGAACAACATCGACCTGTACTTGGGTACGCACTACTCGGTCAGGAAGAAGGACGACGGCAAGCTGCTCTACAGCTGGGGTCAGGCCGTGAAGAAGCCCACGGACATCAGGTTCGTGGCGCACCTGCCGCTTCCGGACACCTGGAAGACGGCAGAAGGCAAGGGCCTGAAGGTCACGAAGGCGCAGTTGCGGGTCAAGCACTCCATCACGAACAACCCGAACGACCAGATCCGCCCGGAGGACTGGGAGAACGAAGGGGCGACGGGGCTGATTCCCGAGTACGAGGTCGCCGAGGACGGCACCTGGCAATCCACCCGGGACTGCTACGAAGGGGACGGCGACTTCATCCCCGCAGGAACGGTCCTGCGTGATCCGAGACTCGCAATCTCTGGGGCGCTGTCCAGCGATCTGGCCGGCGGATACAGCAACGCCTGGTACACCACCATCGACCGCGATCCGTTCGCATGGGCGTACCAGACGGCAGACGGGGACATGGTTGGCAGCCAGACCCCCGACGACAGTCTCGGGAAGCTGATCGTGGGACCCCGTTGGCGTCTGCTGAACGACAAGTTCGGCCAGAACCTGCCGCACCTCGAGATGCCCGCGCCGGCGGCCACCGACCTGAACAACCCGGCATGCGTGGCGCCGCCCTACGAGAAGGACGAGAAGAAGTTCGAGACTGGGGAGGTGCTCGACGACCCCACGACGATCAACCTTCTCGACTGGAAGCAGACCGCTGCCGACGCCCGCTGGGATGACGCACAGTCGCCGCTGGCCTACACCTCCGGCTGGACCACCACCTGGTCCGGGCAGGACACGGTGGACGGTCAGGTCGTGACCGACGAGGACGAGGGCCGTTGTCAGGTGGGGTCGGCCGAGGATGGAAGCTGCGTGACGACCAACGGCACGCCGCTGACCTCCGACTTCGACGTCTCCTTCTTCGTCAAGGGCGACATGAAGCCGGTGCGGATGTACTGGGTCGAGCTCTACGTGGAGACCGAGGACGGCCAGCAGTACACGGTCCGCCACGACTTCACGACCGATGACATCGTCGCCGATGACAAGGGCACGACCGATGTCGACGACGTCAACGTCATCAAGGACGGTGACGACGGCGAGACCGTGACCGGCGACACCATGGAGGGCAAGCTCGACGGCAGCCAAGCATCGGCCGTCCTCAACCCGATCGACTCCGGATTCACGTACGGCATCGAGGACTTCGAAGGCGCCTACGTCATCGACCGCGACGGTGTGGCCGAAGAGGGCTGGGCCCTGGACTACACGGACAACAAAGGCACAGTCGATGACCCGTCGGACGACGAGACGGCCCTCTTGTTGGCAGACAGCGAAACCCAGCTGATGAAGACGCTGAACCTCGTCGGCACCTGGGGTGCGGGCTTGGGTGGCAGCACCGTCAAGACGTCGAGCGAGCAGTTCACCGTGATGGAGCACGTGCTGTCCTGCTACCAGACGGTTCCCTACACCTTCTGGAAGTCGGAGGACGACTACGAGGACGGCCTCCCGGCAGTTCCGCAGGCATGGGACCCCGAGGTGTGTGACGCCACGAAGCTGCCCAACCCGTTCACACCGGACGCATTCGTTCCACCTGCGCCGCCACTGCCGGTTCTGGGAACCGAAGATGACAGCGACGGCGTGCTGATGCCGACGGAACTGGTGGCCGGCAGCACCTTCACGATCCCCGTTGCGGTCGATGGCACAGGCACCGTCACAGCGTCCTTCGACTGGAACGACGATGGTGACTTCGCCGATGCCTCCGAGGCGCTGGATCCGATCAGGGACGCCCAAGGTCAGCGGCAGTTGTCTGTGGCCGTGCCCAGCGACGCGGTGGTGGGGGTGATCGCGGCCGAGTTCGTGGCGACCGCCGATGACGGGACCGTGGGTGAGAAGGAGACCTACGAGGTCATGATCAAGGCAGCGCCACAACCTCCGGCGCTGGTCAAGGCGAAGGTCGCTCGTACGTCGACCGTCACGGTGAAGGCGATCCGCAACCGCTCCAGGCTGTTCGTCGACGTCAACCCGGACGAAGGCAAGGGCTACTGGATCAAGGTCTACCGCAAGGGTGCCGGCAAGGCGAACGCGGCGACCTGGAGGAAGTCCGGTAAGACGCTGTGGATCACGTCCAAGGACGGGACCCACACGATCGATCTGCCCAAGGGGACCTACCGGGTCAAGGTGCGGGCGAAGTACGGCCTGAAGAGCACCGTGTCGCAGCAGGTGCGACTGGCGCGGTAACCACCACCCACGTCGTGCGGGCCCGTCTGACTCGAGCGGGCCCGCACGATCATGTCCAGCCCGGGCACCCGGCGGCCCTCCGCTTCAGCCCGCGAACGGCGGGTCGTCCTGGTCACACTTCGTGCCGTCGGCGGGCAGCTTGCCGTCGATGAAGTAGCGCGTGACCTTGCGGTTGATGCAGGTGCTCGGGTTCGCCAAGGCGGTGTGCCCGTAGCCGCGCATGATCAGCAGGCGGCTGCGGTCAAGCTCTCGGTGCATCACCCGAGCGCTCGACAGCGGCGTCGCCGGGTCGTAGGTGTTCCCGATCAACAGGATGGGCGCAGCAGTGCGCTTGTTCCAGGGCCCGGTGTACGGGTCGGCGGCCTCGGCACGCCATTCGCTGCAGCCACTGGTCACCCACGTCCAGTACGGTCCGAGCACCCCGTAGCGACGGATGGCGGTGGCGTTGGTGGTCAGCAGCTGCTTGCTCGTCGGGTTCGGGGATTCGCTGCACACGATCCCCAGTTGTTGGCCGGGACCGGCGTACCGTTCGACCGTGCTCTGGGTCTGCGCGATGGGAGTGTCCGTCCAGACGTTCTGCAGTCCCTCAGCCAGGCTCGGCCATACACCGATGAAGTAGATCCCGTTGGCGACCCGCTCCTGCAGGTCGCTGTACGTGATCCCGCCGCGCTTCTCTGTGGGATTCTTGCGCATCTGGCGCGCGAGTTTCTCGAACTTGGCCACGGTCGCCGTGGGGCTGTCAGCGGCGAACGGGCAGATCTCCGCACCTGCGCGCCCGCAGCGCAGGAGGAACTGTTCCAGCGTGGCGTCCGCACCCGCCGCCGAGTCCTGGCGCAGGAAGGTGGGCAGCATCGGGTCCTGGCCCTGTGGCGCCTTCACCCACGGCTGGGGCCGGACGTTGCCGTCCAAGGTCAGCGCGCCGACCCGCTTGGGGAACATGTTGGCGTACGTGGCTCCCAGGAAGGTGCCGTAGGAGATGCCCCAGTAGTTGAGACGACGGTCGCCCACCGCCTTGCGCAGGGCGTCAAGATCGCGGGCGCTGTCCGCTGTGGAGATGTGCTTCAGCAGCGCGGCGTTGCGCTTCAGGCACCGTTTCGCGACACCGCGGTTGACGTCGATCACGGCGCGCTGTTGCGCTGTGCCGACCGGTACCAAGGGCGTGTCGCCGCGGAACCGTGCCTCGGCCGCCGGGCTGTCGAAACACTGCACGGCCGTGCTCTGCCCGACCCCGCGGGGGTCCCAACTCACCAGGTCGAACCGCTCGCGCAGTTCGGCGGGGAAGAACGCCGACATCTGCTGCAACGCCGCAACCCCAGGACCACCCGGCCCGCCCGGGTTGAAGAACAGGGACCCGATCTTGTCGCCGCTTGCGGGTAGGCGGGTGACGGCAAGCCTGATCTGCCGTCCCTGCGGGCGCCCGTGGTTCAGCGGTACCTTCACATCGGCGCACTCGAACCCGGGCGCGTCCGCACACGGTTGCCAGTCGGGGCCTGCGGCCTCACTGACTGCGGACGCGGCCGCGCCCGTCGTGACCATGCCACCGGCGACGAGAGTAAGAGCGCTTCCGGCAACGACTCCACTGATTCGAGACCTCACGTTTCGCATGCCTCACGGTAGGCACGCTCCCGCGGGGGGTGGCCAGTCCAGAGGCCTCCTGCAACGACCACCCGCACGCGCTGTTCACGCGCTGTGACCGGCGCTGATCGAGACACTCCAGCAGCGTCAGTCCCGGTACCCGAAGTCCTGCACCCAGTAGGTGACGGGCCGTGAGAACCCGGGGTCGCGGCGCTGCGCGAACCCAAGACCGATGTGGTCGTATCCGCGCGTCATCAGGTTCTGGCAATGGCCCGGGCTGGCGATCCACGCAGCCATGACCGACGCCACCGTGGGTTGCCCGGACGCGATGTTCTCGCCACCGGCGAAGCCGGCGTATCCGGCTTCGCGCGCCCTCGAGGTCAGCGTGCTTCCGCCAGGTCCCACGTGGGAGAACCACCGACCTTCAGCCATGGCCTCGGCATGCCGATCGGCCGCCCGTGCCAGGCGCCGGTTCCACCGCAGGGGTCCTATCGGCGGCATCCACCGAATCCCGCAGCGGCACCCGCGGGCACGCACCTGATTGACCTTGTCCAGAAGCCTCTCGAGGCGCGGGCCACGATCCTGAGGCGTGGCGCTCGCCGCGGTCGAGGCGGCGAAAGGACTCACGAGTGCCAGGCACAGGATCGGGGCGACTGCACGACGAAGACCGAACATGCACTTGGGATCGGTGTCCCGAGCACCCCGACTGCAGCCCGCCGTGGCGACTGTTCGGATTGCGAACCGAACCCGCGCATCCGGGTGACATCTGACCCGGACGTACGCTTATCACGTGGTGATGGACCCGATCTGCAGCACCTGCGGCACCGACTTCGCCTGCTTCGACGGCGCGATGCAGATCGGCGACGCACAGGGGTGGTTCACGTGTCCGCGACTGTGCACTGTCTGCACACAACCTCTGGATGACGGCGGTGCCGTGATGGAGCACCCAGGCCTCGGTGCTGTCATCCATCTGCGGTGCTGCCCGAGCCCCGAAGAAACCGAACCCCTGGAACTGGTGCTAGGCGGTTGAGGTCTGGTCTTTCACGTTCAGCGCCATCCAGAAGTTGAAGAGTCCGATGAGGATGCAGGCACCGGCAATGAACGCGGATACCCCCGGGCTGTACAGAACCACCGCGGCGATCGCGAAGACCGCCGCCACCAGCCCGTAGGTGATCTGCATGCGCTCGAGCGGTGCTTGAGCCCGCAGCGCCACCCAGCCCACGAGCAGGGCGATGACCACGCAGGCCACCGCGATCCATGCCGGTGCGCCGGTCGCCAGTAGAACGAACCCGCCCACCGCGAACACGAACACGGCCACGGCATACACGGTCTTCTTGCTCTTCTGCTGCTCGTGCGCGTCCATGACCGCACGGTAGAGGCCCACGGACGGGGTTTGTGGGCCCGAAGCCTGCGGCGCTGCCTTTCGGCCCCATATGGTGACGTTCGGTGAGTCTCGGGTAGAACGAACGCGTCCCTACGCCGGTGGGTGGATCTCCCGCTTGAGGATCTTGCCGGTCGGACCCTTGGGCAGACCCTCGTCGAGGAACCACACGATGCGCGGGTACTTGTAGGCAGCGATCCGCTCCTTGACGAACTCCTGGATCTCCTGCGCCGACGCGGTGGCGCCGGGCTTGAGTGTGATGGCCGCGCCGATCTCCTCGCCGTACTCGGGGTCGGGCACACCCACCACCGCGGCCTCGGCGACGGCCGGGTGCTCGTACAGGACTTCCTCCACCTCACGCGGGTACACGTTGTAGCCGCCGCGGATGATCATGTCCTTGGCCCGGTCGACGATGAAGTAGTAGCCGTCCTCGTCCACCTTCGCCAGGTCCCCGGTGCGGAACCAGTCGTCGCGGATCGACTCGGCGGTGGCGTCCGGACGCTGCCAGTAGCCCTTCATCACGTTCGGGCCCTTGATGGCGATCTCGCCGATCTCGCCGGCGGGCACGTCGTTCCACTCGTTGTCGATCAGGCGCATCTCGACGTCGCGGATCGGGGTCCCGATCGAACCGGCCTTGCGCTCGCGGTCGGCGTGGTTGAAGGAGGCGATCGGGCTGGTCTCACTCAACCCGTAGCCCTCAAGAAGGATCGCGTCGAACTCCGACTCGAACCCGCGCAGGATCTCCACCGGAAGCGAGGCCCCACCGGACACACTCACCCGCAGGGTCGAGGTGTCGTAGGCCTTGTGCTCCGGGTGTTGGACCAACGCCACGTACATCGTCGGCACACCCTGCATGATCGTGACCTTGTCGCGCTGCAGCACCTCGAGAGCCTTCGTCGGGTCGAAGCGCGGGATCAGCGTCAGCGTCGCACCGCAGGTCATCGCGGCGTTGAGCCCGCACATCTGGCCGAACGAGTGGAACAGTGGCAGCCCCCCGAAGATCACGTCGTCCGAGCTGCCGTCGAACAGGCTCACGGCGACGTCGACGTTGCTCAGTAGGTTGCTGTGAGTCAGTTCCGCACCCTTGGGCTTGCCCGTGGTACCCGAGGTGTAGAGGATCACCGCCGTGTCGTCCGGTGCCCTGTCGACGACCGCCGGCGCCGGCGCGTGCTGGGACAGCTGGGCGGTGAAATCGGCGCCGACGAGCACGCAGGGCACGCCCGCCGCCTCCGCGCCCGGCTGCGCCTCTGCCCCGATCCCGTCCCACGCGAAGATCGCCTTCGCGCCGGAGTCGGAGAGATAGTACTCGACCTCGCGGGACTTGAACAGCGGGTTCATGGGCACCACGACCGCACCGGCCCGCAGGATGCCGTAGTACAGCACGGGGAACTGCGGGATGTTCGGAAGCATCAGGCCGACGCGATCGCCCGGACCCACACCCAGCTCGGCCAGCCAGCCGGCCGCCATGCTGCTCGCGCCATCGAGGGCGGCGTAGGTGAGTTCGAGGTCGTCGAACTTGATGGCGACGTGGTCCGGCTGGGACGCGGCGGTGGTGACGAAGTTGTCGGCGAGGTTCATGGGCTCACCCTAGGTGAGAGCGACCGGCTTGGGTATGGGTGTTGCGTGCAGGGGCGCGGACAGCAATCCGTGAGCACTTGGCAGGTCTGGGAGCGGTTCGGAGCCTCCGAAGTGCTCCCCGACCTGCCAAGGGCTCCCGGATGCCCCACAGGCACGGTTCGACCTAACCTGGGCGGACATGGACATCCGACGCGCCAGCCCCGATGACGCCGACCT